>NZ_JBEHFY010000005.1:0-124404 GCF_040225815.1 Corynebacterium sp. KPL2895 | reverse complement strand
TGGAGCGGATGACGAGACTCGAACTCGCGACCCTCACCTTGGCAAGGTGATGCGCTACCAACTGCGCTACATCCGCATGCGAAACCAGGCCCGGTTTCTAGGACAAAGTCCTTGTGCGCGATACTGGGATTGAACCAGTGACCTCTTCCGTGTCAGGGAAGCGCTCTCCCACTGAGCTAATCGCGCGCTATTCATTTAGTTCCACTTTCCCTTTGTGGTGTAATACCCTCAAGAAAAGCGTGGAGCGGATGACGAGACTCGAACTCGCGACCCTCACCTTGGCAAGGTGATGCGCTACCAACTGCGCTACATCCGCATCGCGCCGCAGTGCTTAATGCTTTGCGGTGCGTGAACAAACATTATCGTGCTCCCTGTCAGTTTCCAAATCCCCAGCCCAGCACCCCTATTGCGCGACACACATCACGCATTTCTCCGCACCGTGAATTGCAGGGTTGTCATTTACCCCACGAGTAAACCTCCCCTGGATATCCGCGTCTACCCCACCTTCCACGCCTGCCATCCAGCCAATTAGGAAAATGGAATGCACCGGGTGTAGATTTATCCCCCGCAAGGTCCTATAGCTCAGTGGGAGAGCGTTCCGTTCACACCGGAAAGGTCACTGGTTCAATCCCAGTTAGGACCACCACCGCCCACTTAAGCTTATTTTCTTCGCTTAGGTGGGCTTTTCCCATTCAGGTGGGCTTTTTGCCTTAACTGAGTAAAGTGTCCACCCGTGTTGTGGATACTTTTGGGAATTCTTGCTGGACTGGTCTTACCGATACAAACGCTGGTCAATACCCGTCTTCGCGCCTCCACCGGCACCCCGTTTTCCTCCTCGATGATCTCCTTCGCCGTAGGAACAATAACCCTGCTCATCGTGGCCACCGCAGTTACCGGCGGGGACTACGGTATTGCGCAGGCTTTTGACGAACCACTCTGGATTTGGTTCGGCGGTTTGCTGGGTGTTGTCGCACTGACCGGAAATATTCTTCTCTTTCCGCACCTAGGCGCGGTGCAGACTGTGGTCTTACCCATTGCCGGGCAGGTCATCATGGGGCTCATTGTTGACCACTTCGGGCTCTTCGAGTCGCCTCAGTCTTCTTTAACGGTGGTGCGCGCTATCGGCGCCATTATTGTACTTTTCGGCGTAATTGCGGTGGTAGCCACACCGAGCGCAGCAACAAGTAATGCAGATTCCGCGACCGCCCTGTGGCTGTGGCGGCTAGCCGGATTTATTTTTGGCTGTTTTACAGCCAGCCAATCCGCCATCAACGGCCACCTTGGCCAGGTGACGGGATCTCCGGTGAGCGCTGCGCTGGTATCGTTTGCCGTCGGCGTTACCGCCTTGGTCATCATCAATATCGTGTTGCGCTGGCGCCCGCGCATCGAGCGCCCGGAAGGAAAACCAAACCCGTGGTGGATGTGGATAGGCGGTGTATTGGGAGCGCTTTTCATCTTCGGCAACGCCGCCCTCGTTCCGCAGATTGGTACCGGTCTCACCGTGGTTGCCGGCCTGCTTGGCTCGATGCTGGGCTCGCTCATCATTGATCGCGTAAGCGGCGCCCCCATTAAGTCCCGCCAGGTCCTGGGCATTGCCCTCCTTTTGACCGGTGTGGTGCTTATTCGGCTGGTGTAGCCAGCGGGACGATTCACACCTGCACAACCATTACACTTGCAGACCATGGACATCGCTTCGCTTTTGGGCCCCGAACCCGCTCACCTGCCCGCCGTGCGGGCCAATATGGTTTCTACCCTCACCGGTTCTGCCACCATCAACGATCTTTCAGAGGCCATGGGCAATGACACCGATGCACAGCTTTTTCAGGCCCTGCGCGGCTGGGCGGACGTCGTCTTCGTTGGCGGGCAGACAGTCAGGTCAGAAGATTATGCGGGAGTAGAGCGCGACTCTCCCGATTCACAGCCCGCCCCCATCGCCGTGCCCACGCAAAGCTTGAAGTTTGATCCGGGTTCGAAATTCTTAACGCACTTCACCACTGCCCCGCTCTTCCTTCTCCCCCACGCCGCGTTGCAAAGCGCAGAGGTCTCCGCGAGAAAGCGCTCCATCGAGGCAGCAGGTGCAGAGGTAATCGATGCCGGTGAAGGCACCATGCAGGACTATCTCCGCGTATTGCGGGAGCGTGGATTCCAGCGCATCCTCTGCGAAGGTGGGCCAGGAATGCTCGGCCAGCTGGTGCATATCGATGCGATTGATCAGATGTATTTAACCCTGGATCCCCACCTTTCCACCGGCGTAGAAAAACCCGTGGCTACCTTTCATGGCACGCACTCCCACCGCCGAATGCAGCTAGAAAATGTTGCCGCCGATACGGATAGCACGGTGTTTCTGCGGTACTCGCGCACTACTGAGTCCGTAGACTAAAAGGTCGTGACTGCTCGAATAAACGCCGCCGCATGGCCTATTGCCGTTCTCCTCGTCATTCAGCGCATCTTCATCGTCGCGCGCAATGGGACGCTGACTGATGATTTCACTACGGTCTATAGCGCGCTTAAGCGCATGGTCGACGGTATTCCGGTGTATGAACAGGCTTATAACCATGTGGATCCGCTATATCTCTACACCCCAGGCGCAACGCTATTCTTATCGCCTTTAGCGTGGCTCGATTTCAGCCTCGCGCGCGGACTTTTCATCGTTGTCAACGCCCTTGCCATCATTGCCGCACTGGCGCTGCTAACCCACGTGGTGGGAAGAAAGCTCACCTCGCCGGTTTTTCCAGTCTCGATCGCTTTAGCCTTCGCCACCGAATCAGTCACCAACACCTTGGCGTTTACCAATATCAACGGTGTGCTCTTATTCTGCATGGCGCTTTTCCTATGGGCTTTCTTAGAGTCTGAGCGCACCCCGCAGCTCGCGTGGGTCTCCGGCATAGCCCTTGGGCTAGCCATTTTGATTAAGCCCCAATTCGCACCCCTGCTTTTCTTGCCCTTGGTCAAGCTGCAATGGCGCAACCTCCTCGCGGGCCCCGGGATTCCGGTCGTTCTCAATGTCCTAGCGTGGCCGATCGTCCCGGGTGCTAGCGGTTACTTCGACAAGCTGGTGCCCTATCTTTCCACGACCCGCGATTATGCCAATTCCTCCTGGGCGGGATTGCGGGCCTATGTGGAATTCGGCCCCGTTCTCTACTGGGTGGTGTGGGTAGTCTTCGCCGCCTTGGTCGGGTGCGCGGTGCTCGGACTACTGCGGTGGCGACAATCCGAACCGGTATTTTGGGCGCTGACGACGAGTGGCACGATTATGGTCGGGATTTTCTTCTTGTCCTCACTAGGACAGCAATATTATTCAATGTGGTTATTCCCGCTAATTTTCACCGTGTTCCTACCGCGCTCGGTCTTTCACTCGGTGGGCGCATGGGTGGCTGCATTCCTGTTCTTAGCCCCAGTGACATGGACGTCGCAAGCGCACCCGGATGCTGGGCGGTGGATGAACACTTTCTCCGGCACCGTGGGGTGGAGCCTGCTCATCGTCATCATCTTCGCCTCCGTTGCCGGGTGGTGGCGTGCCACGCAAATAAAGGATTAAACTTAAAGTCATGACTGATTTTAAGCTCATTGCTGATGCCGACTGGCAAAAGCGCCTTAGCCCCGAAGAATATTACGTATTGCGCGAAGCAGGCACGGAGCCGCCGCACGTGGGCGAATACACAGATACCACCACAGAGGGTGTCTACTCCTGCAAGGCCTGCGGCGAGGAGCTATTCCGTTCCACCGAGAAGTTTGCTTCCCACTGTGGTTGGCCTTCCTTCTTCTCCCCGCTAGCCGGTGACAAGATTATCGAGCGGGAAGATAATTCCCTGGGCATGCGCCGCGTCGAGGTGCTATGCGCTAACTGTGAGTCCCACTTGGGCCACGTATTCGAAGGCGAAGGCTACGATACCCCGACTGACCTGCGCTACTGCATTAACTCTATTTCTTTGAACCTGGAAGAAAAGCCCATCGAGGAAAACTAGGATTTCACTACCACGCGCAGTGAGAACAAATGACAGCGCTAGGAGCTCTCTACAGTTAAGGGGGCTCCCAGCATTGTTTTTATTTCAAATCTTAGGGCAGAACCTTGATGAGTTCTGCGATGTCCTTCACGCGGCGTCCGGTGTGGAATGGAATTTCCTCACGCACGTGGTGGCGGGCTTCGGTATAGCGCATCTTATACATCAGGTCCACAATGCGGTGTAGCTCGTCGGCTTCAAAGGCAAGGACCCACTCATAATCCCCAAGCGCGAATGCCGGTACGGTATTGGCGCGCACATCGGGGTAGTCGCGTGCCTGCATTCCGTGCTCCATCAAAATACGGCGACGCTTTTCTTCTTCCATCGTGTACCAGTCATACGAACGCACGAATGGGTAGACGGAAATCCACTCCTTGGGCTCTTCCCCCATGATGAAGGAAGGCAGGTGGGACTTATTGAACTCGGCCGGACGGTGCAGGGCATTTCCAATCCACGTTACTTCGCTCACCTGGCCCAAGGTGGTCTCCCGGCGGAAATCGCCAAAGGCTTTCTGGATATCGGAAAACTCCTCGGCGTGCCACCAGATCATGAAGTCCGCAGAATCGCGCATCGCGGTCAGATCGTAAACGCCGCGGACGGTGACCTTATTGTCCTTTTCTAGTTCCGCAAAGAATTCTTGGGCTTGGGAGATGATCTCCTCGCGCTCGCTGCCCAGCCCGCCGGGGATCACCTTGAAAACGGCGTGTTGGGAGTATTGCTGTACCTCGTTGAGTTCCTTGAAATCGAGCTTCGCCATTGCCTTCTCCTTTGCAGAAGCTTATTCGAATATTCGGACAAATCCATCATAAGTTGGAGTTAGACCGATTGTCATCCCCCCTGTGCACCTCCCACTATCGGCGCGCCTCCGCCAGCTCAAGGTAGTGAAACTATAGCTTTATCAAGGTGAGTAATTCCGAATCGAGCACGCCCAGCGCCGGTAAGAATGCCGGAGCCAACTCCGGAGATGACGCAGCCTTTACCTCCCTACGCCGCAATGACGAGGCACAGGAGCCAACGACGCCGCCGGCTTTTACTCAGGCAGTAGAGTCCATGCACGCGGCCACTCTTCGCCCAGAAATTAGCCTAGGGTCCATTCGCCCACCGCAGCGATTAGCGCCCTTTAGCCACGC
Organism: Corynebacterium sp. KPL2895; assembly: GCF_040225815.1. Taxonomy (NCBI): domain Bacteria; kingdom Bacillati; phylum Actinomycetota; class Actinomycetes; order Mycobacteriales; family Corynebacteriaceae; genus Corynebacterium; species Corynebacterium sp. KPL2895. The sequence continues at coordinate 119,273 of NZ_JBEHFY010000005.1, read as the reverse complement.
CATTGGCCTTGAGGTGGGCACGGAAGAGGACCCGGATATCATCGCCACCGATTCAGATGGCGATGCCTTCGGGCGCCTCATCCTCCTTCATGACCCGGGCGCGGAAGAGGCCTGGGAGGGCGCAATGCGCTTGGTGGCGTATATCCAGGCCGATATGGATGATTCGGTGGCAGGAGATCCGCTGCTTCCGGACGTAGCCTGGCAATGGCTCAATGAAGGCTTGGAAAAAGAAGGCGCGGAGCTTACCAACCTCGGCGGTACGGTCACCTCCACCGCCTCGGTCCGCTTCGGTGAGATCGGCGGCCCCCCGCGCGCTTATCAGATTGAGATGCGCGCATCGTGGACGGCGGAGGGGCTGGATTTAGCACCGCACGTGCAGGCCTTCGCACAAGTATTAGCCAACGTCGCGGGGCTGCCGCCTGAAGGCGTTACTGAACTCGGCCGCTAAGATGGTGGAATTTCGGAAGCAACCGAAAGAGGGTATTCCGAAGGTATTATCCACGCCAGCGGAATTCACCGCTGCCGCCGCGCGGTTGCACGCTGGTACCGGGCCCTTTGCCATCGATACCGAGCGCGCCTCAGGCTACCGGTACGATGACCGCGCCTTTCTCATCCAGATTCGCCGTAACGGCGCCGGGACGATGCTTTTTGCCCCCGAAGGCCACCGCGCGGAATTGACCAAGACACTGGCTCCGGTGCTCAATGGGCAGCACTGGATCATTCACGCCGCGCCCTCGGATCTCCCGTCTCTTGGGTGGCTCGGGCTTTTCCCTGGCACCCTTTTCGATACGGAATTAGCCGCCCGGTTTGCAGGATTTCACCGCACCAATTTGGGCGCCATTATCGCGGAGCTTCTCGATGTCCAGCTAGAAAAAGGCCACGGCGACGATGACTGGTCCATCCCGCGGCTCAGCGAAGAAATGCGCGCTTATGCCGCACTCGATGTCGAGCTCTTACTGGAATTGGCTACGACGCTGCGCGATATCTTGGCCGAACAAGAAAAGCTGGACTGGATGGTGGAGGAATGTGCGGCGATCGTCGCCAAGCACGCGAATGACACCGCCCCGCAGCCGCACTCTTGGCGCGATATCAAGGGAGTATCGAGCCTAAAGAATGGGAAGCAGCGCGCCGCGGCGCAGTCTTTGTGGAACCTGCGCGATGATATTAGCCGGCGAACCGATACCGCACCCGGGCGCGTGCTGCCCAATAAGGTACTGGTAGAGATAGCCCGGATCCTGCCCAGCACGCAGCCGCAGTTAACCCGCATCAAGGGCTTTCCACGGCGGAGTAAAGGCGTCGCGCACCGCTGGTTACTGGCCGTGCAGCAGTCCCAGAATATTCCACCGCGCGGGCGCCCGGGCCCGCTTCGCCAGGAAAGAACCGTTCCCTCGAAATCGGTGTGGTCTAGGGAGTATCCACAGCAGTGGGAGGAATATCAAGAGATCCGCGCTGCCATTGGGGATATCGCCGAAGAGCTCGGGCTGCCACAGGAGCTGCTGCTTCGACCCGCAACCCTTCGCGCCACCGTGTGGGCGGCCATTGGCGGGAGCGGAACCATCAGCCAGCCTGAAGATGTGCCCGCCTTCCTAGAACGCGAAGGCGCGCGGTCGTGGCAGGTCAACCTCGTTGCCCCGGCATTGATCGCGAGCCTATTTTCCCAGCCGCATTAAGCGGTCAGGTTTTCTACCCACTCGGTAATCGATGCAGCAATGAGCTGAGGGCTTAGGCCAAATTCTTCCAAAACCTCGCCGCGGGAACCGTGCTTGGGGAAGTAACCAGGAACACCCAGGCGACGCACTGGGGTGTCCACCTCTGCGGCGCCGAGGGCCTCAGCAATCATGGATCCAATTCCGCCGCGAATGAGGCCATCTTCTACCGTTACGACCAAATCGTGATCTGCTGCCATAGCGATGACGGAGCTTGCCACTGGTGCGACCCATCGCGGGTCAATGACCGTGACGTTGAGTCCCTGTTTCTCCAGCTCTTGCGCTGCCTTGATGCTCCGCGCGGACATGGCACCGATAGAGACGATGAGGACCTCGGGGGTATCCTCACCGGCGTCAGCCTCGCCGTAGTAGAGGATATCGACGCCATCGGCAAGCGTATCCACGGCTTCCATATCGGGCAGCAAGTTTCCCTTGGGGAACCGGACCACTGAGGGCCCAGAATCAATGTCCAGGGATTCTTGGAAGAGCTCGCGCAGGCGCGCACCATCGCGCGGGGCGGCGATGTGCATACCTGGGACAATGCTCATTAAGGACATATCCCAAATTCCGTTGTGGGAGGCGCCATCAGATCCCGTCACGCCCGCGCGGTCCAGCACGATGGTCACCGGCAGCTTGAGCAAGGCAATATCCATGATCACCTGATCCACAGCCCTATTCAGGAACGTGGAATACACAGCCACCACGGGGTGCATGCCGCCCAAAGCCAAACCAGAGGCAGAGGCCATCGCATGCTGCTCGGCGATGCCCACGTCAAAGAACCGCTCTGGGAAACGCTCCTGGAAGGGAGCCAACCCCGTAGGACCCGCCATGGCTGCAGTGATTGCAACGATGTCATCGCGCGTTTCCGCCGCCGCGATCAATTCTTCAGAAAATGCGGCCGTCCACCCCGGCTGCTTGGTGCCCTTGGCAACGCCGGTTACTGGGTCGATGGCACCGGTCGAGTGCATCTGGTCCTTCGGCTCATTGACCGCAGGCGCAAACCCGTGGCCTTTTTCCGTGACCACATGCACGATAATGGGGCCCTCATAATCGCGGGCATAGGAAAGCGCATGCACCAAACCATCGATGTCATGGCCGTAGATGGGGCCAATATATTTAATGCCCAGCTCCGGGAAAATCTCCGTGGGCAAGACCGTGGACTTGACGCCTTCTTTCATGGCATGGAGCGCATCAAAGGCGCGCTCGCCTACCCACCCCATGGATTTTAAGCGGCGCTTGCCCTGCTCCATGAGCTCGTCGTAGCCATGCTGGGAACGAATGCGCCCCAGGTTTTCAGAAATGCCGCCGATCGTGGGCGAATAGCTGCGGCCGTTGTCATTGACCACGATGACCGCATTGCGCTTTTTATCTTCAGAGATATTATTGAGCGCTTCCCAGCACATGCCGCCGGTCAAGGCGCCATCGCCGACGATGCCGATGACGTTGCGGTGGCCTTCCCCGCGAATCTTGAAGGCCTTAGAGAGTCCATCCACAGTCGATAGCGAGGCGGAAGCATGCGAGGATTCCGTCCAGTCGTGCTCGGACTCACCGCGGTCCGTATAACCGGACAGGCCGCCCTTTTGGCGCAGGGTATCGAATTGGGCCGTGCGACCAGTGAGCATCTTGTGCACATAAGACTGGTGGGAGGTATCAAAGATGATGGGCTCGCGCGGGGAATCAAAGACCCGGTGCAGCGCAATGGTCAATTCCACCACGCCCAAATTGGGCCCCAAATGCCCACCCGTCACCGATACCTTATCGATGAGGCGCTGGCGAATATCCGCCGCAAGTTCCTCCAACTTTTCTGCAGGCAGTGCCTTCAGGTCTTGCGGCGAGTTTATGGTATCCAAGATAGTCATGGAGCGGCCTTCAACTCCTTCTGTGCTTAGTTCTTCCTATCCACCGTACCCGTGGTCCGTATTTTCTTTTATATCGGCTTCTTAATTCAGGCGGGGTATTTTCGCATTAAACAGCGTCCTGCGCCGGGTTATACGCCGCCTTATCTGGGGTAATAAGAGCGATTACCTCAAAGTGATGGGTGCCGGGGAAGGCATTGACCAGCGCCATTTTCTCGGGCTTATACCCAGCGCTTTGCCATAGGGACAGATCGCGGGCAAAGGTCGCTGGATCGCATCCCACATGCACCACGGCTTGGGGCTTTGCCTCCGCCACGGCGCGGACCACCTGCTCGCCTGCCCCGGTTCGCGGCGGATCGAGCACCACGGCACCGGGTTGGGGCAATTGCGCAGCAACCTGTTCTACCTTGGCGGATTTCACGGCAATATCGATATCGCGCAACCCCGGCTGCGTAGTCGCCGTTGCCGCGGGCGAATAGTCCACGGAAATGACTTTTCCGCCGGTGACTTCTGATAACGCGGGCGCGAATAGTCCGACGCCGCCGTACAAATCCCAGGCAATCTTCTGCTGGTAATTCCGGCCGGCCAGCCACTGCCCCGCCACAGCGCTATAAATCTCCGGCGCCGCCACATGCGCTTGCCAAAAGGCCGTGGCAGGGAAGGAAAACTCGCGGCCATTGACGTATTCGACCACGGTGCCAGAGCCCTCGATGACCTCGCGAATGGTCTCCACGCGCCTGCCCCGCGGTGCCTTGCGCGTTTCCACCACATGCCGGTTACCCGCGCCATCGAGAACCGCGACGATTTCGGCCCCCGGGGTAAAACGCCGCGCGCCGTCGCCTACCAAACCATCAATCAAGCCATCTGCTAGTTGGGTACAACCGACAGAAGTCACCAGCTCATTCGAGCGGTACTTCCGCAATCCGGCGCGGCCTTGCTTGTCGACGCCCAACCTGACCCTCGTCCGCCAGCCCCGTACCGGCGGCAGGTCGTGTTGTTCAATAGTGAGGGACTCGAGCCCTTCTATGCCGCTACGGCGCAGCTGTTCGCGGAGAACGTCCATCTTGATGGCTGGTTCCGCTGCGGGATCCAACTCTGCAAAATCGCAGCACCCAGCACCAAGCTCCGCGGCGGGGCAACTAGTGGGTACGCGCAGAGCCCCTGCGGTGACGATGCTATCGAGTTCGCCCTTGATAAAGGACTTTTTCACCTTACCGGCGGTTGCGCGAACCGTGTCCCCCGGAAAAGCCCGGGGAACGAAGACGACGCGCCCGTCTGAGGCGTGGCCGATGCCAAGTCCACCATGGGCCATGCGGTCAATGGTGACCTCCAGGGTGTCTCCGCGAGATAGAGCGGACTCATTCATTTTCTGCCTCGAACTCTTGTGTACTGCGATCTGAACTTGTGGCAAGCCCGGCATTTTCTGCCGCTTCTACCGCGGCATCTGCGCGGCGCACCATCCACACGGTCAATGCGGTCACCAACAGCGTCAAGGGCCAGCCCATGACGATCCTGGTAATGCCCAAGGCGGTCGTCTCTCCGGCATCATAAATCGCGCGCTGGATAATAAACCGCGCTAAGAAGATAACGGCCCACCCGGCCGTGGCAATGGAATAGGCCCTGCGCGCAAGCTTTACCTTCTGCCAGGCCATATCATCGCCGTTCAAGCCCTTCCAGATAACGCCAACGGCCGGCCACCGGAAGAGAATTGATAGCGACGCGGCGATAAACAGGGCCAGTGACATCCAAATGCCGTATAGGAAGTAGCCTTTGGCATCGCCGGTAAACCAGGCGATGGCGGCGCAAATGGCCACCCCGATAAGGCCAGAGATGGCCGGCTGAATGGTCTGTTTGCGAACGATGCGCCATATGGCGATCACTACCGCCACACCCAGCGCGGAGATGAGCGCCGGGGTTAGGCCGTAAAGGCTATTAACTGGAATAAGGACGACGATGGGCAAGGTAGCCGCAACCAGTCCGGGAAGGCCTCCCATTTGTTCCAACAGAGTTGGCTCAGTATCGCGGTCCTGGTCGTCGCCTAGCTGTGGAGCCTGCGGCTCCGGCAAAGAGTTACTCACGTAGCGTTCTGCTTTACTTACTTATCGGTATCGGGGTTAGACCCCTTGTCTTTGTCATGTGCGGGAGATTCATTGTCCCCCTTGGGTGGCTGCGCACCCAAATCGCGCAGTTGCTGTTCGGCTTCCGCCTCAGCTGCGGGATCGGGGCCGCCTACCCCGTTTTCTGGGTGACCTTGGGCCGCCTGCCCCTGGGAATTTGCGCCTGATTGGTCCTGCTGACGCTTTTCCATGGCTTGTTTGACCTGCTCCACCAGCTGCTTGGGCATGATGACCGGCAGTGCATTGCCCGCCAAAATGGGATCTTCACCGCGGTAGACAAAGGTTCGCGATGCTACGTCGCGCGCGATCTGCGCTAAATCTTCTTCAAGGCCGGTAGGTGCTGCAAGAGTTAAGCGCAGCATCCACCGCGGGCCTTCGGCGCCAATGACGCGCAGTTGGCCGTTGTCATTTTTGCCAACGATTTCCAGCCCCCAAGGGCCTTGCTCCGTGGTGACGGATAGCCCATCGCGGCTCATGCCTTCCTTGATTTCTTCCACGGATTCAGCCCACTGGCCAGGCTTGCGTGGAGCTGCGAAGGCAACGGGAGTAATACGGCCCGCCTTGGTGACAATGTGCAGCATCTTCGGGCCTTGTTCGCCCATTTCTACCTGGACCTGGGAATCCTTGGGCAGCGGAATGCGCATCGAGCCAAGGTCAAGGATGCCGATGGAAGAATCAGAAAAGTCAAAGTCTTCGATATTGACGGAATCGCCATCGAAGGGGCCGGTTTCGCCATTTACGGCGTCGTGGGCAAACTCCGTTGGCACCTGTCCCGAAGCTGCGGCGGCATCGGCAGCCGTATCTTTTACGGATGCAAAGGAATTCGATTCAGCCGAAGCCGATCCTGCGGAATCAGCGGCAGGCTCTTGCGGCTGCGATTGCCGTGAGGCCTCCGGCTCTTCCTTCCGGTTGTCATCGTTTTTCTTTTTGCCAAATGGCCAAATACCCATGTGTTTAAACCTTTCTATACCCCGGTTGATCCGTAGCCGCCGGTACCGCGGTCGGTCTCATCCAAGTCTTCTACTTCGCTAAAATCCATTAGCTCTACACGCTGTACCACGAGTTGAGCGATGCGCATGCCGCGCTCGATCTCGATCGGGGTGTGGGAATCGTGGTTGATCAGGCACACCTTGATCTCCCCGCGGTAGTCAGCATCCACGGTACCCGGCGTATTGACAATGGACAGCCCGTGTTTAGCTGCTAGGCCAGACCTCGGATGGATTAAGCCGACGGTGCCCAGCGGCAAGGCCATGGCTATACCGGTGCCAACGAGGGCGCGTTCGCCAGGTTGGAGGGTAAGCGCCTCGGCAGCATAAAGATCGGCGCCGGCGTCACCCCGATGGGCCCGAAATGGCATCGGCAGCCCTTTATCGAGGCGCTTAATTTTGACGTCTCCTACTGGCGTTAGTTCCTGCGGTAGCGAATTCGAATCAGTCACTTAGCCAATCCTACCTGCCCCAGCCGGTTCATTCTGCGCCTGGAGTGGACTAGACTGCCTAGACGTGTCTGATATTTCTGCTCCTCAACCCGCTGACCCGAAAGTGTTGTATCGCGAACGCCAATGGGTGCCGTGGTACTTCTGGATTTTTGCAGCAATCGTTGTGGCTTTAACCTCAGCTACGGCCGGACTCAACCGCTCTGTGTGGTGGACCATCATTCCCGCGGTCCTGCTCGGAGCCATCGCTATCTGGGTGCTCATCACGTGGTCTGGGACCGTTGTGCAAGTAGAACAAGATGAAGATGGCACGCGGTGGCTGCTCGTCAAAGACGCACAGCTACCCAATGAGGTTGTCTCTCGTTCGATTACCGTTCCAAAGTCTGCGCGCCATAACGCACTGGGCCCGCAATTCGATCCGGCCGCATTCTTGGTCTCTCATGCGTGGATTGACGAGCACGCCATGATGGTCCTCAATGATCCGGAGGATGACACCCCATATTGGCTCATTGCCTCGAAAGATCCAGACCAACTGCTCCGCGCCTTTCTGCCAGAGCAGCACGCAGAAGGCTCGTAGATTCTAGGGGTCGCTGCTTTTTAGAAGGCGTCGCCTGTGAGAGTGCCGTTAGTGTTTTCAGTGCTACTGCATCCCCAGAGCAAGCCCCCGCATGACAGCATTAAAGAAGACTTTCGGTCGCACCTTACGCGGGTTCTTGTACCATCAGTGAAAAGTTGGACTAGGAGGAGATCACAATGGGTTTCGGAGGAGCTCTACGCAGAACTCAGAAAGATGGGAAACCCTGGATACCTCCGTGGTGGTTTTCCTTTGTGATACTGCCACTCATGGTCATCGCTGAATTCTACGTCAGTCAAGTAACCGGTTGGCGTGGAGTGTCCTCATCAAACGTGGAGGGGGTTGCCTGGAGCGAAGTGAGCTCTGACGGCATCGTCCTTCACGTAGTGGGGTACATGGCTTTTTACTTCGTTTTAGTATTGCCCATCTTTCTGGTGCGTAGATATCTATGGGAGAAACAGCAAAAGCAAGGAAGCGATCCGGATAAGAAGGGCAAAGACGAGCAGCCTTAGATAGAACTGGATGACTGAAAAGATTTGCACCCTCAAAAAGTAGACACCCCGCGCAGTTAGGTGCCGCGCACATCGGGTGTCTGCTAAACAAGGAAAACTTCAAACCCCGCCGCGCTTGCCTTTGCAAACTGCGGCGGGATGAATCTTTATTTGGGTTGTGCGCAATAACGACTAGCTAGGCCAATACCGGCTGCTTAGGCACAATCCTTACAGATGGGCATGCCATCTTCTTCGTGCGAATAACGCTTATTGGACTGAACCAAAAAGCAAGATCCGCAGGTAAATTCGTCTTCTTGGCGGGGAACGACCTGTACGTTGAGTTCCTCGCCGGTCAGATCAACTGATGGCGGTTGGAATGCTTCGACGATTTCGCCATCGTCATCCATGCCATTGCTTTCGGGTTCAGCTGCTTTCAGTCCCTCTAAAGAGTCAGTTTCAAGTTCTTCTTCTGCGCCGCGGCGCGGTGCGTCATAATCGGTGGCCATACTGCACGCCCCTATAAGTCGAGTTGCTTTAGGAATAGTTGTTTATCGATCGCGCATAGTAAAGGACAAATACCGATATGTCATCCTGCTGCTAAAAATTTCTTTAACCCTTCACCCCCGCATCGCCTCCTTAGCGCCATGTTCTGCCAAAAGTTCCTCAAATGCGGGTGCCAATTTCACCCCCGCGGCCCAGGTTAATTCACCATCAGCGGACCCCTTGTCCAGCCCTGGGTGATGGACTTTAGCTCCTGCCTCGCGAGCGATGAGAGCACCGGCGGCAAAATCCCAGGCGTTAATACCGTGCTCGAAATAGGCATCAACACTCCCCTCTGCCACGCGGCACAAATCAAGGGCGGCTGCGCCGATGCGGCGGATATCGCGGACCTGCGGCAACAACTTAGCCAGCAGTTCCGCCTGTTGCTTGCGCCGCTGTGCGCCGTAACCAAATCCCGTCGCTACCAAGGAAAGCGCGGGATCGTCTTGCTCACCGCACCGTAGTGAGGACCGCGTGCCATCCGCAGCGGTAACCGTGGCACCCTGGCCTGCTGCTGCGGAATACACTTGCCCCCGTGCCACATTGACTACTGCACCCGCTACCAAGCGGCCGTCGTATTCCGCGCCAATCGAGACCGCATAGTCCGGAATGCCGTAAAGGAAATTGACGGTTCCGTCGATGGGATCCACGATCCACCTCACCCCGGTCGTCCCGTCGAAGCTCGCGCCTTCCTCACCCAATAGGCCATCGCCAGGGCGGCTTTCCTTAATCGTGCGCGTAATGAACTCCTCGGTGGCGGTATCGACCTCCGTAACGGGGTCGACGGCGCTCGACTTTGTCTGAGTATGTGCCGCAATACCGTCTCCAGCCACCAAGTCCGCACGTCGGGCGCGAATAAGTTCCGCCGCACGCATTGCGGTAGATTCCGCAAAATCTCGCAGCTGCAGAAAATCTATGTCATGATCCATGCCATCCATTGTGCCTTCTTCTACACTTGCGAGCATGACTACTCATACTGGCCACTCTTTTGGCATCGATATTGGCGGCTCCGGCATTAAGGGCGCCGAAGTCGACCTCAAAAACGGTGAATTCGTGGGCCCACGGCTAAAGATCCCCACCCCACAGCCGTCCACGCCACATGAGGTAGCCACGGTAGTGGCCCAGATTGTGGGCGAAAAAGAGTGGGACAAGCCCGTCGGCATCACCTTGCCCTCGGTGGTGTCCAACCACACGGTGAACTCCGCAGCCAATATTTCACCTGAGTGGGTCGGTGTGGATACCACTGAGTTGTTTTCTCGTTATCTAGACGTTGACTTTGTGGTCTTAAATGATGCCGATGCCGCAGGCCTTGCGGAAGTCGCGTATGGAAACGAGTTGGCTAAAACCGGGCCAGTCATCTTTTTGACGCTGGGAACCGGCATCGGCTCGGCCTTCTTCCTCAACGGGCAGCTCTTTCCCAATACTGAGCTTGGACACCTCACTGTGGGAACTGACGAGGCCGAAGCGATCACATCCTCCGCAGCCAAAGAACGCGAAGGGTTGAAGTACAAGGAGTGGGCGGTTCGGCTCGATCGCGTGCTGCAGGAATACGAGAAGTTATTTAACCCCCAAGCTTTCCTCATCGGGGGTGGCATATCTCGCAAATTCCACAAATGGGGACCCCACTTAACTATTGATACCCCCGTTATGCCTGCACAACTGCAAAATCGTGCAGGTATTGTAGGTGCAGCGATGGCTGTATTGGAAGGCCTAGAGCCATAAATTCACCGTTGCATTAACCCTATCTACCGGCATTGTGCAAAAATCGCCTATACTGGGCGGTCGATCCAAAATTGCATGGCTCTCGGGCGTGTCTGACCTGCATAAGGCCTACACCCGCTAGCATTCATAATGCTATTGCCACCCTGTGCGGGTGCGGTGAGCTATTTCCATCAAGTAGTAAGTCGAAAGGGCGTACGTGGCAGCCACTGATTCTTCAGACCAGGCACTCGGCGAGGACGACAAGTCAGTCGAGGCATCTACTCCTGCAAAGAAGACCGCCAAAAAGACGGCAAAGAAAACGGCGAAGAAAACCGCCAAGAAGACAGCTAAAAAGACGGCGAAAAAGACTGCCAAGAAAACGGCTAAGAAGACCGCCAAGAAGTCGGCGAAGAAATCAGCCAAAAAAGCTGTCAAAAAGACCGTGCGAGCCTCTGCGGCAGAACCGCAAGACTCCCCCGCAAACTCCGCGGAGAAAGCACCGTCGGAAGCTGAGGACGCAGAGGATCAGCTCGACGCCGTTGAGCAAGACGCCCCTGCGGATGACGTCGACTTCGAGCCCACCCATGAGGACATCGAAGAAGATGAATTCGATGCCCCCACTGACCTGGATGAAGACGATATCCAGGAAGAGTTGGGCGAAGAAGAAGACGAGGACGAAGCAGAAGATACGTCCTCGGTCTGGGATGAGGAAGAATCCGTCGCCCTGCGCCAGGCGCGCAAGGATGCACAGCTGACCGCCTCCGCCGACTCCGTCCGCGCGTACCTTAAGCAGATCGGTAAGGTTGCCTTGCTGAATGCGGAGCAGGAGGTCTCTTTGGCAAAGCGCATTGAGGCTGGCCTGTACGCGCAGCACCGCATGGATGAGATGGAAAAGGCTCGTGCGGAGGGCGATAAGGCTGCCAAGCTCTCCCCCATGGAAAAGCGCGACCTGCGCAGCATCGCAAGGGACGGGCGCAAGGCTAAAAACCACCTGTTGGAGGCCAACCTTCGCCTTGTGGTCTCCTTGGCCAAGCGCTACACCGGCCGCGGCATGGCTTTCTTGGACCTTATTCAGGAAGGCAACTTGGGCCTTATCCGTGCGGTGGAAAAGTTCGACTACACCAAGGGCTATAAGTTCTCTACCTACGCCACGTGGTGGATTCGTCAGGCTATTACCCGCGCCATGGCTGACCAGGCCCGCACCATCCGCATCCCGGTTCACATGGTGGAGGTCATCAACAAGCTGGGCCGCATCCAGCGCGAGCTACTCCAGGACTTGGGCCGCGAGCCCACTCCACAGGAGCTCGCGAAGGAAATGGACATCACTGAAGAAAAGGTGATGGAGATTCAGCAGTATGCGCGTGAGCCCATCTCGCTGGACCAGACCATCGGTGATGAGGGCGATTCCCAGCTGGGTGATTTCATCGAGGATTCTGAGGCCGTCATCGCCGTCGATGCCGTGTCCTTCACCTTGCTGCAGGACCAGCTCCAGGACGTGCTGACGACGTTGTCCGAGCGCGAAGCCGGCGTCGTGCGCCTGCGCTTTGGGCTTACCGATGGCATGCCGCGCACTTTAGACGAGATCGGCCAAGTCTACGGCGTTACCCGCGAGCGCATCCGCCAGATCGAGTCCAAGACGATGTCGAAGCTGCGCCACCCCTCTCGTTCGCAGGTATTGCGCGATTACCTCGACTAGATAACTCGCCCGTCCTGCACAAAATGAAGGCCGCACCACCATGGTGCGGCCTTTTTATGTGCCTAATTCCCTCCTGCGGGCTGGCGCGACGAAAGGGGCGCAGCGCCAACCGCCGGCCAGCAGCCAACCAGCGACGGAGAGGCGCTCTACCACTTGCGCAGGTAATTGATACGCTCGCGCAGTTGCTCCGCGCTGCATAACGCGGTGGGCGGTCCACCGCAGGCCTTGCGGACCTCGGTGTGGATGGCACCGTGCGGCCGGCCAGAGCTCTGCGCGGCGATGGAGACCACGGTGTTAAGCTCCTTGCGCAGCGCGCCGAGCTCATCCACCACGCCGGTATCCTCTGCGGCATCGGACTCTTGCTGCTTCGCGGCGGGCGCATGACCCATGCCGTAGATCTTGCGGCGGTGGGCCTCTTCTGCCTCGGCGGCCCGGCGCGCCTTCTCCTCGGCCTCGCGGCGGTCCATCTCCTCAGATTGCTTCTTGCGCAAGAGGTCTTTGACCTGGTCGGCGTCGAGGAGCCCGGGGATGCCGAGGAAATCGGCCTCCTCATCAGAGGTCATGTCGCCGGTATTAAACTGCGAGCCGTTATAGAGCAGGCCAGAGAATTCGGCTTCGGCGCCTAAAGACTCGTAGGACTTTTCCAGCATGTCCGGTTCGGTCTTTTTCTGGTTTGCCTGCTCGAGTAGCTCGTCGTCCCAGCCTTCTTTCTCGGTCTTTTCTTTGCCCAAGACGTGGTCGCGGGATTTTTCCATGTGCTCAGCAAGGCCGAGCAGCACGGGGACGGAGGGCAAGAATACCGAGGCGGTTTCGCCAGGCATGCGGGAGCGCACGAAGCGGCCGATTGCCTGGGCGAAGAACAAGGGGGTTGACGCGGAGGTGGCGTAGACGCCCACCGCGAGGCGGGGTACGTCGACGCCCTCGGACACCATGCGTACGGCAACCATCCATTCATCGGTGGAGTCCGCAAATTCTTGAATACGGTCTGAGGAACCTGGGTCATCGGACAAAATGACCGAGACTGGGGTATTGGAGAGTTGCTTGAGGATTTTCGCGTAGGCGCGGGCGGTGGTGGTATCGGAAGCGAGCACGAGCCCGCCGGCATCCGGCATATTGCGCCGCATCTGCATCAAGCGGGTATGCGCCGCCTGCAGCACGGCGGGGATCCATTCGCCCTTGGGGTCGAGCGCGGTGCGCCAGGCGCGCGCGGTTTGTTCCACGTTCATGATGTCACCCAGTCGCGCGGAGTGCTCCTCCCCGGCGGAGTCCCGCCAGCGAGCCTCGCCGGAGTAGGACAGGAAGACGACGGGGCGCACGACGCCATCGGCAAGCGCATCGCCGTAATCATAAGTGTGGTCGGCGCGCGAGACCTTATGGCCTTCCCCATCGTCCTCATAGCGCACAAAGGGGATGGGCGATTCATCGGAGCGAAACGGCGTACCGGTCAGCGCGAGGCGGTGGTTGACGTCGTCGTAGGCCTCCTTGACGCCATCGCCCCAGCTTTTGGCATCGCCGGCATGGTGGATCTCGTCCAAGATCACCAAGGTGCGCCGAGCGGAGGCAACGGCGCGGTGCTTGAAGGGGTGCATGCCCACTTGGGCATAGGTCACCACGATGCCGTCCATGCTGGGATTGACCGCAGAGGAGTTCGTGAAGGCAGGATCCAAGGCCAATCCCACCCGCGCGGCGGCGGCAGACCACTGCGTCTTCAGGTGCTCGGTAGGCACCACGACGATGACGCGCTCTACCGTGCGGTCTTCCATAAGCTCCGTCGCGATGCGCAGAGCAAAGGTGGTTTTACCCGCACCTGGGGTCGCCACGGCCATAAAATCTTGTGGCTTGGTGGCGAGGAATTTATCGAGGGCTGATTGCTGCCACGCGCGGAGGTTCGTCTTCTTAAACGTCCTCACTTGCGGCGAAGACCCTTAAAAACGCGTTCGCAATCGGGGCAGACCGGCGAGCCCGGCTTTGCCTGTTTGGTTACCGGGAAGGTCTCACCGCACAGGGCAACGACGTACTTGCCGTTGACCGCGGAATCGAGAATCTGATCCTTTTTGACGTAGTGGAAGAACTTCGGCGTGTCATTATCCGTCGTCGAAGTGTCTTCACGAATATCTGGCCGTTCAATTGTCTTCGTAGTCGTAGTCACGCACCCCATTTTGCCGCATCAGCATCGAACTTTGCGAGTCATGCGTCTACCCTTGGAGAGCATGCACACTCTACGCACTCCAACGCCGGCTTTCCCGTCCCCTGTTGTAGGGTTACGCGCCGCGCTCCAGGGAGGTGCGTAATTTAAGTGTTTGGCAAAAAGGAACGTTTTCTCATCACGGATGCCAAGCTCTCGCCCGCACAAGATCGCAGGCGCCGGGAGTTGTGGTACGGATTTTTCCAATTCCTGCGCGTGCCATCGCTGCTCATTGCCGGGGTCTTTTTGTACCTGCATTGGTGGTTGCTCGCGGCGATCATCGTGGGCGTGACTTTTCCTTTGCCGTGGATTGCCGTGGTCATTGGCAATAGCCGCGGTGAGAAGAAGGACAAGCGGGATAAAAATGTCTATAAACCCGCGATGAATCGTCAGCTATATTCGCAGTATCAGAACCAACAGATTTCCCGCGGTGGCTCCAAGGCAATCGAATCTCAGTATTCCGTTATTGACCATGACGATACTGCCTCCGATTAGGCGCATAACCCGCATGAATAGCACGACTGGAAAGGAACTTCTCCCAGCATGACGTCCTTTGGCCCTCATTTCGATGCCGCCGCGCTGCGCGATCTTGCCCCAGAATTAGCGGAGGCTTTTTCGCAGGCTGGTTTTACTACCGATGGTTTAGCGGGGCATTTGGGCCCGGAGCTTACGGAGGCCCTCTACCGCGGTGAGCCTGCCGCGGTGGCGCGCGGCACCGCCGGTAATTCCCAGCTGGATACGCTCATCCGCTTCTTCCTGCTGCATGAACATTTGCCTGCCACGCTGCTTGCCGATGCCCTCGGGGCCCGCCTTGCCACCAAGCTCCTGGATGCCGGCGTGGCGCTTTCCGATGATCGCGGCAGCATCTACATGGCCCTCGATATCCGGCCCCATATCATCGTCGGCTCCAACCGCCTCGTCTTTTCCGATGTCGATGCCTCGCTGGTGGACCACGTCCCCGGCGCGGATCACGTCTTGGGCGTCGGGGCGGCAAGCCTCTCACTCTTGCAATCGACGCCGGTAAGCCCGGTATCAACGGTGCTCGATCTGGGCACCGGTTCGGGAGTGCAATTGTTGGGTCAGCTCGAGTGCGCGCGCAGCATTACCGCGACGGATGTCCACCGGCGCGCGCTTGATTTGGCCGGTGCCACCGTCGCTGCCGCGGGGTCCAGCACCGAGGTAGAGCTAATTGAGGGCTCGTGGTTCGAGCCCGTTGCGGGGCGCACCTTTGACCGCATCGTTGCCAATCCCCCATTCGTCGTTGGTCTTCCTGAGGTGGGCCATGTCTACCGCGATTCTGGCCTGAACTTGGATGGGGCCAGCGAATTGGTGGTATCCCAGGCGGTGGATCACCTCACCCCGGGCGGAACCGCACACTTGCTCGCCGCCTGGGTACATACCAGTGGGCAGACTTGGCAGCAACGCGTGGCCTCGTGGCTGCCGGATAAGGGTATAGCCGCTTGGATCATTCAGCGCGATATCGCCGATCCTTCCCTCTACGTATCTACGTGGCTCAAGGATGAATCGTTGGATGTGCGCAGCGATGAGGGCAAGGCTCGCTCCAAGGCGTGGCTGGATCATTTCCACGACCACGATGTCACGGGTATCGGGTTTGGATTCGTCGCCATCCAAAAAATCGCCGATGATGAGCCCTCCGATATCTTGGCCGAAGAAATGCCGCAGCACTTTAGTGATCCTTTGGGACCCGAGGTAGAAGAATACTTCGCCCGCGTGGCGTGGCTGCGCGATTTGGTTCCTGGTGAGCTGGAGGGCAAGCACTTCCAGGTACGCCCACAGGTGGCCAAGGAAGAAGTCAGTGTGGCCGATACCGATAACAAACAAGGATTTAACCGGGCGGTAATCCGGCTAACCCGTACCGATGGGCCCCGGTGGAGCCACGAAGTTGATGAGCACTTGGCCGCAATCGTTGCGGGCCTATCTCCCTACGGGCTCAACCTTGCCGAGACCGTGGGCCTTTATGCGGCCGCGCACGGCTTCGATGAAGCAGAACTGACCGCGGCGGCGCTTCCCGCCATTATCGATATGGTCCGCCACGGCCTGCTCATCCCTGCCGATCTGCTGCTCGAGGACGACGCTTCCCCGGCTACCCACGCCGATTAACACCGAATAGCGCCGTATAGCTGAGAAAGGAAGAGACTTTTATGCGCGCAGTACTAACCCGCGTATCCGAAGCCGCGGTCACGGTTGCAGGCGAAACCGTCGGCGCCATCGATTGCCCTGAGACCGGCGGACTTTTAGCCCTCGTCGGTGTTTCCAGGGAGGATTTGGACGATTGGGCACCGCGCGCGGAAAAGATGGCCCGCAAGATCGCGGAGCTGCGCATCCTGGAAGGTGAAGTATCGGTCGCTGATGCTGGAGCACCGGTATTGGTAGTCAGCCAATTCACGCTCTATGGCCGCACCGCCAAGGGGCGGCGCCCATCGTGGGCCGATGCGGCCCCGGGGGAAGAGGCCGAGCCGGTCATCGAGTACATCATCGAGCACCTTCGCGAGCGCAATATCGCGGTTGAATCAGGCCAATTCGGGGCTATGATGCGCGTATCTTCCGTCAACGAAGGCCCGTTTACGGTTTTGGTCGAGACCTAATCTCCTCTAACGCATTTTTCTCATCATCTGGCAATTACCTGCACGAGCGCTCACTCACACCCACGATTATTTATGAGTTAGATCGCAGAGAGTTCGATATTGTTCAACAATGCATATCGCTGGGTGCCGCGCAAGCTTTTTTAGAGTGATAATTAACCTATCCCAAAATGTAATAAATTATTATCACGTGGCATTACCGCAGGCTTATACTTAACGCGTAACGAAGTGAATGGGCTGGATACAAGCTGAAAGTTTAGTTTCAGGCCCTTGCCCGCACACGCTGGTGAGAGAAAATATTTTCTCACTCCAGGGTGACAGGAGCCCTCAAGCTTCGGTCAACCCCATGCAGAGGAGGAAAGAAAATGTCCCACAAGCTCTTGCGCCACGGACAAGTCGAACACCCGGAACACAGTGCGCAAATTCCGGAACAACTACCCGCAGAAGAAAAGCCACCTGCTGACGGCATAGAGACCCCATTTGCAGGCCAAGAAGGCGCCCCGGCGTGGAACAAGGAAGACACCGTTTGGATGCTCTCCCTATTCGGCACCGCCATTGGTGCCGGCGTGCTCTTCCTTCCTATTAACGCTGGTATCGGCGGCATCATCCCGCTTCTTATCATGACCGTCGTCGCCTTGCCGATGACCTACTGGGCCCACCGCGGCATGACCCGCTTGGTCCTATCAAGCTCGAAGCCAGATGGCGATCTCACCGACGTCGTGGAGGAACACTTCGGCGTTAAAGCCGGCGTGCTGATGAATATCCTCTACTTCCTTTCCGTCTACCCCATCCTGTTGGTGTACTCGGTAACCATCACCAACACGGTCAATTCCTTCTTGGAACACCAGCTAGGTATCACTCCACCGGAGCGGTGGCTTACCTCGTTGGTTCTCGTAGGCGGACTCACCCTCGTCGTACGCATGGGCAAAAGCGTGGTCGTCCACGTTATGTCCTACTTGGTATACCCGTTCATCGGTATCCTGGTCCTGCTCTCGCTGTACCTCATCCCCAAGTGGAATACCGCACTCTTTGATAGCTTCGACCTCGACGTCGCGCGCGAAGCTTCCGGCCACGGCATGGGTATTACCTTGATGCTCTTGGTCCCAGTTATGGTCTTTTCCTTCAACCACTCGCCCATGATTTCTTCCTTCGCCGTTGACCGCCGCCAGACCTACGGCAAGTACGCGGAATACAAGTCCCGCAAGATCTTGCTCCGCGCGGAAATCCTCATGGTCGTCGTCGTGATGTTCTTCGTCTTCTCCTGCGCGCTCAGCCTATCGCCTGCGGATATGGCCGAGGCCAAGGAACAAAACATCACCATCTTGTCTTACCTGGCCAACCACTTTGATAACCCCGTCATCCAGTGGATTGCCCCCATCATCGCCATGATTGCCGTAGCCAAGTCCTTTTTGGGCCACTACCTCGGCGCTGCAGAAGGCTTTGAAGGCCTCCTGGTCAAAGGCAGCAAAAATGCCAATAAAGATGATGCAGAATCCAGCCACAAGCTCGACACCATCACGCTCGTCTTCATGCTGGTAACCGCATGGCTCGTCGCCTGGGCGGATCCTTCCATCCTCGGCATGATTGAAACCCTCTGCGGCCCGACCATCGCCATCATGCTGTTCCTCATTCCGATGATTGCCATCCACAAGGTCCCAGCGCTCGCCCGCTTCAAGGGCAAGGCCTCCAACTACTTCGTCTTCATCATGGGCCTTGTTGCCCTGGCCACCATCATCTACTCCATCGTGCAGGCTTTCTAAGCAGCACTTGCTTCTCAGGATTTTCCAGGAGAAAACCATGTTCATCAGCATCTTCGATATGTTCAAGATCGGCATAGGCCCCTCAAGCTCACACACCCTTGGGCCAATGAAAGCCGGCAAGGCCTTCGTTAACGAACTCAAAGAAAAAGGCCTCATGGATAAGGTCACCCGCGTCCAGGCCAACGTCTACGGCTCCCTATCCTTGACCGGTGTGGGCCACTCCACCGATAAAGCCATCCTGTTGGGACTGGCCGGCGAAGAACCAGAAACCGTCGATATCGACGGCATCTCCGCCTTCATGAAAGAGATCAACCAGAGCGAAACGCTCCTTCTCGGTGGCACGCACAAGGTGAGCTTCCCCAAAGACGGCGGCTTCTACTTCCACGACGAATACCTCCCCATGCATGAAAACGGCATGTGCCTTATCGCCTTTGCCGGCGAGGAAGACATCCTGCACAAGACCTACTACTCAGTGGGCGGCGGGTTCATCGTCAAGCAAGAAGACTTCGCCATACGCACCCAAGATACCGTCGACGTCCCATTCGCTTATGCCAGCGCGGAAGAACTACTGGCGCTGTGCGAAACAAATAATATGACACTTCCGGAGCTCGGCAGGGCCAATGAAAGAGCACTGCGCAGCGAGGGGGACATCGACGAGCACCTGCGCAAGGTCCGCGATGTCATGTACACCGGCATCAAGCGCGGCTCCACAACCGATGGCCCCTTGCCCGGCGCCCTGCTCGTGCCGCGCCGCGCCGCCGCCCTGAAGCGCAGGCTGGAACAATCCGACCCCCACGATGGCCTCAACATCTTGAGCTGGGTAAACATGTTTGCCCTGGCCATTTCGGAGGAAAATGCCGCCTGTGGCCGCGTCGTCACCGCACCCACCAACGGCGCATGCGGCGTCGTGCCTGCGGTCCTGGCCTACTTCGATGAATTCGTCGAGCCAGTTACTCCGAGCATGTTCGCGGACTATATCTTCGCTTGCAACCACATTGCCGCGCTGTACAAGATGAACGCCTCCATTTCCGGTGCGGAAGTTGGCTGCCAAGGAGAAATTGGCGTCGCCTGCTCCATGGCCGCGGCCGGGTTGGCCCAACTGATGGGGGCAACGCCGGAACAGGTCTGCGTGGCGGCCGAAATCGGCATGGAACACAAATTGGGCCTGACCTGTGACCCGGTCCTAGGCCAGGTGCAAGTCCCCTGCATCGAGCGCAACGCCGTAGCCGCGGTAGACGCGATTACCAGCGCGCGCATGGCCTTGGACCGCGAAAGCAAGCCATGTGTCAGCCTCGATGAGGTGATCTGGACCATGTACAACACCGGCAAGGACATCAACGCCAAATACCGGGAAACCTCACAAGGCGGCCTCGCCCTAGCGGTGCACCCGCCCATTCCGGTATGTGGTTAATATCGGCACCCTAGGCTCCGGAAAGAGCGCCATATAAGGAGGTGAGTACTTGGCCGCGGCCGGTTATTCGCCTCCTTTTGTCGTTACTTTGTGGTACCTTATCAATAATCTGACAGGAATTATAAGGACATGCTTCAGCTAATGAACCTTTCTAGCAGCCATGCCCCCGAAGAAAACTTCCTCGAGCAGTACATACCACTCGTCGATTTCCTCGGTCAGGCCATGGGCCCTAACACCGAAATCGTGCTTCATGATCTCGATGTACCCGATAAATCCATCATTGCCATTGCCAACGGCCACATCTCTGGACGCGAACTAGGCGGCCCGGTCACAGACTTTGCCCTCTGGTTCATGAAACAGGGCGACGCGGCGGCCGTTCCAATGATGACGGGATACCGCGCGGTCAATGGCGAGGGGAAAGTGTGCCGCTCCTCAAGCTATTTCCTGCGCGATACCACCGGCCATATGCGCGGCATGCTTTGTATCAATGTGGAATTATCCGAGCTGATCCAAATCCGCGATGCCGCTAACGCGATGATCGGTGGCACTGAACCGGCCATCGATAAGACGAAGGCCTTCGGTGGCTACCCCGACACCACCACACCGCCAAAAACTCCGGCATCTGAAGCGACGGCGAATAAAAAGCCGGAAGCGCCCTATAGCGAATCACTGCGTTCCAACGTCGAGCACCTTCTGGACTCCATGCTGGATTCCGCGATTTCCACGCACTCCACTCCGGTCGAGGCGATGCAGCGCAACGAACGGCTCGAAGTCATCGCTTCCCTTGAATACGCTGGCTTCTTCCTGCTCAAGGGCGGCATCGCCGCCGCGGCCGCCCGGCTCGGCGTGTCTGAGCCCACGGTATATCGCTACCTCGTACAAGTCCGCGGCTAAGACGCCCCGCCACGTGGATGAGCGGTTTTACCGCGTTCACGTGGCGCATGCGCTTGTCGACGCCCCCAAAAAGGTGGGGCAAAACGCCCGGCACGTCGCCGTTTTAAAGATTTCAGGATGCGTGGGAACTAAATGCGGCCTAACACCGTTGTACTTTTTGAAACAGGCGACAATTTCAGGAGGCTGAAAGATGACGAATCCATCTGCCAACACCGCCAATGGCACTTCGACTGCCGCTACTGATGAGGAACAGGAAGTAGACCGCGGGTCTCGCCGCAATCAAACCAATGACAATCCCTCTGCGGACTTGGTACGCGTCTACCTCAACGGAATCGGTAAGACCGCCCTGCTCAGCGCCGAGGACGAGGTTAAACTCGCGCAAACCATTGAGGTGGGCCTGTATGCAGAATACAAGCTCAATAACGCAGAGAAGCTGACGCGCGCAGAAAAGCGCGACCTGAAAATTTTGGCTCGCGAAGGCAAGAAGGCCCGCTCCCACCTGCTGGAGGCAAACCTCCGCCTCGTAGTCTCCTTGGCCAAGCGTTACACCGGCCGCGGCATGCCACTATTGGACCTCATCCAAGAGGGCAACCTTGGCCTTATCCGCGCCATGGAAAAGTTCGATTATGCCAAGGGCTTTAAGTTCTCCACCTACGCCACGTGGTGGATCCGCCAAGCCATTACCCGCGGTATGGCCGATCAGTCGCGTACCATCCGCCTCCCGGTCCACCTGGTGGAACAGGTAAATAAGCTTTCCCGCATCAAGCGTGAGATGTATCAGTCCCTGGGCCGCGAGGCGACCAATGAGGAGCTGTCGGAGGAATCCGGCATCGATGAAAACAAAATCGAGATGCTGCTGCGCCAGTCCCGCGATCCCGTCTCGCTCGACATGCCCGTCGGCACCGACGAGGAAGCCCCATTGGGCGACTTCATCGAGGATGCTGAGGCTACCGATGCTGAGACCGCCGTCGTGGCCTCCATGCGGCACTCCGATATTCGCGGTGTCATTGACACGCTAGAAAAGCGCGAGCAGGACGTTATTCGCCTGCGCTACGGCTTGGATGACGGCGTGCCACGCACCCTTGACCAGATTGGTCGCCGGTTCGGGCTCTCCCGCGAACGCGTACGCCAAATCGAGCGTGAGGTCATGGCCAAGTTGCGCGATGGCAACCGCGCCGATCGCCTCCGCGAGTACGCGCTATAAAACTTTTCGCCTCCTGAACCTTCATTAATCGCGACCTCGCCTGTACTGCCGAGAATTTTTTCCAGTGTGCTTTCGAGGTCGCGTTCTCTATGCAAGCGGCGAGCTCGAACTCGTCTCCGAAAATCTCTCCAGCAAACTTAGGGCAACTTAAGCTAGTCTGGATACAGAATGTAAAAGGCGCTGTCTGCATTGCGCACGGCACGCATTACTGTTTCTCAAAGAAAGGTATGCCCACGTGAGGGACCTCGTTGATACTACTGAGATGTACCTTCGGACCATTTATGAATTGGAAGAAGAAGGCATCACTCCCCTGCGCGCTCGGATTGCCGAACGCCTAGAGCAGTCCGGACCTACCGTATCCCAAACCGTTGCCCGCATGGAGCGCGATGGTCTCCTCCACGTCCGTTCGGATCGGAGCTTGGACCTTACCGAAAAGGGACGCGAATTGGCTACGGCTGTTATGCGCAAGCACCGCCTTGCAGAGCGTTTGCTTACTGATGTCCTCGGGCTCGATATCAGCAAAGTCCACGACGAGGCTTGCCGCTGGGAGCACGTGATGAGCGAAGAGGTGGAAAAGCGCATGGTCACGGTCCTCGATGATCCCAGCCGTTCTCCTTTTGGCAATCCGATTCCGGCGCTGGCAGAGCTGGGCTTCCAGGTCCCCGAACCAGCGATTGGGACGCGGGCTATCGATCTCCCGGATGGCGAAGAGAAGTCCGCCAAGATTATCCAGATCAATGAGATTCTGCAGGTAGATGAGGCTACCTTCCGGGACCTCGCAGAGGCTGGAATCCGCATCGGCACCGAGGTCACCGTGGTCAATAATGGCGGCACCATTTCGCTTACCACTCCCTCGGGTAAGGTCATCACCTTGGCAGATGATCTGGCGCACGCTGTGCGCGTGGAGGTCTAGGCCATGAAACTCTTGGTTACTGGCGGCGCCGGCTATGTCGGCAGCGTGTGCTCCGCAGTCCTCGTTGAGCAAGGCCACGATGTCACCATCATCGATAACTTTTCCACGGGAAACCGAGATGCAGTACCGAACTCGGCCCGCATAGTAGAAGGCGATGTGGCAGACAAGGCCGCAGAGGTGCTGGGCGAAGGCGGTTTCGAGGGCGTTCTACACTTCGCCGCCCGCTCGCTCGTCGGTGAATCCGTGGAAAAGCCGGACGAATACTGGCAGCACAACGTCGTGACCACGCTGCGCCTGCTCAATGCCATGCGCGATAACGATGTGAAAAGCCTCGTCTTTTCTTCCACCGCGGCCACCTACGGCGAGCCGGAGCAGGTTCCTATTACTGAGGACATGCCGACCCAGCCCACGAATCCCTATGGCGCTAGCAAACTAGCTATCGACTACATGATTTCGTCTTTTTCCCAGGCGTTTGGGCTCGCGGCTACGTCCCTGCGCTATTTCAACGTTGCCGGCGCGTACGGTTCCATCGGCGAAAACCGCGAGATTGAAACCCACCTTATCCCCATTGTCCTGCAGGTTGCTCTGGGGCACCGCGATAAGATTTTCATGTTTGGCACGGATTGGGATACCCCGGATGGAACGCCGGTGCGCGACTACATCCATATCCGCGATCTTGCCGATGCCCACGTGCTCGCCCTCCACAGCAATACCCCCGGGACCCACCGAATCTATAACTTGGGTTCCGGCGAGGGATACTCCGTCAAGCAGGTCATCGAGATGTGCCGGAAAGTCACCGGCCACGAGATTCCGGCGGAAATCGCCCCGCGCCGTGCCGGAGACCCAGCCACACTCATTGCATCCTCAGAAAAAATCAAGCGGGAGCTTGACTGGAATCCCCAGCGCACGGACTTGGAGACCATCGTGACCGACGCGTGGAATTTCACTCGGCAGCTGGGCGACCGGGCGCATTCGGCACGGCGCTAAAACGCGGGGCTAAACAAAGCCATCGGCATCAATCCCCGCTGCCTCCCGCGCGGCGTCGCAACCGCGGCTCAAGCTAGTAATGAGGCGTTCCCCCATTCCGCTGCGATAGGCTTGGGCGATGAGCTGACTCAAATTGTGCCCCGGCGCCTCATCGATGGCGACGGTCAGCGCCGGGCCGGCATAGAGTCCGAATTTCTGCGCCACCTGGGTCGCCGCATATAACGCTAGGGCGTTATAGCGGATGGGGCCGCCAAAGGTGCGCGCCGTGGCCAAAAGCAAGGTGCCGGCCGCGTGCGGGGATTCGACGAGGTCCCGGATGACCAGGTCTCGCATCCATGTCGTCGACATCCACATTGCTCCCACACAAAGTAATTCTTCGTTATCCAACGTCTCTTCCAGGGTTTCTACCTCGTTTAATACATATTGCGCATCCGCGATGAGGTTCTGGACTACACGAGTTGGATCCGTTGTGCCGTAGCCGTGGCCGGCGCGCATCTGTCGGGACAATTCCTCAGAGCAGCGCTGCATGGACGCGATTTCTTCGTGCCCGAAGTACGGATTGTGCGGGGCGAATTGCTGGACCAGCTCATTGCGGGAAAGTTCCGGCAAAGTGCCGTTTTCTACGCAGGCGCGCATGGAAGAGCTAGTGGAAATAGCGGGAATAGTTCCTTCGGTCCAGGCTTGCATGGGGCCCTTGCCGTTGCCGGTACTAAAGCCGAATACGAGGTCGTAGGCAGTGGCTGTGGCAATTTCCTCCACCAGCCAGCAGGCATCAATTCCGGTGCCCTGGTCATCTTCGAAGTGGTAGAGCGACTCGATCATCTCCCAGAGCTCTACTTCCTCGCGCTGGGAGATGATAAAGCCGAGGACGACTTCCGGGTTCCCACAATGAAAGGCGCTCATGATCTCTGGAAGGGCCGCAGGGACATCGGACAGGTCTACACGCGCGACTGGCCCCATGGTGCGGCCTGCTGGAGTTGGTTCGATGGAGATGAGGACGATGGATTCTGCTGGGAAGAATCCGAGGATTCCTGGAATATTGGCAAGGATATCGCCGGGTGTACGGATGGGCTGTTGTGGTGTTGTGATCTTCATGGCTCCTAGCTTCGGGGCCTGCGGCAAGTACCGAAAGCCCACCACAGGCAGAGGGCCGAAATCTGTGGATAAGGTGGGTGGAAGGGGGCATCGGCAAGCAGTTATGCACAACCCCATCGCACCGGGCCTAGCGAGGGTTGCCGAGTTAGGGCATAATGGGTTATTTAACTACTCCGCGAACACTGAACTGAGTGCGTGTGGGAATAGTACGGTCCTGGCGGTCGTTGATCTAGATTAAGAGACCAAGGAGGTAACACATCATGCACGAAGAAGAGCGCAGCATGTACGAATTGGAGTACCCCGCTCCGGTGGTCAAGGACAATTCCGGTGAAGGAAAAGGCCCCACCATGATTGTTGCCATGCACGGCTATGCCGATGCAGGCCAGGCTATTGAGTCGAGCGCCGATCATCTCAAGGCGGCGCTGGAAAACCGCCAGCTAGCCTCCTTTAACTCTGATGAGCTCATCGATTACCGCTCCCGCCGCCCCGCCGTCACCATCGATAATGACCGGGCCCTAGAGGTAGAACCCATGGATTTGGGCTTGAAGGTCCTCCGGGATAATTCCGGCAAGTCTTTCCTCCTTCTCTCCGGTCCTGAGCCGGATATGCGCTGGGAAGCCTTTACTACGGCGGTGGTCAAGCTGGTGGAGAAATTCGATATTGAAGACACCATCATGCTCTACGCCGCGCCGATGCCCGTGCCGCACACCCGCCCCACCGTGGTCACCGCGCACGGTACTGCCTCCCGCCTGACGGAAGGCATGGTCAAGATGGACTCAACGATGATGGTTCCGGGAGCCGCGGCGCTCTATATAGAAAAGGCCTTAGCGGATAAGGGCCGGACGGTGGCGGGCTATACCGCGCACGTGCCGCACTACTTGGCCGCGTCCCCGTACCCGCAGGCCACCTTGGAGCTCCTTGACTCCGTGGCTAAAGCCGCCCAGCTCAATATTCCGCTGGGCAGCATCGAGGCGGATATTTCCCGCGTCGAGGGCCAGCTGGATGAGCAGGTCAATGGCTCGGAAGAGATTGAGGGCGTGGTCCAGCAATTGGAGCAACAGTACGATGCCTTCATGGAACGCTACCGCGAAGAGCACCCGCAGGCCATCATGCCGGGCGAGGAAGCCGTGCCCAGCGCGGAGGAAATCAGCGAAGAATTCGAAGCCTTCCTCGCCTCGCTCGATGAAGACGATAGCGAGGAGATTATCCACACGGATATCGATGACCGCGAAGACTCTGCCGACGATAACGATGACAGAGACTTAGGCGACGATATCTAACGAACCCGCCCCCATCGCCGCTAAGGTGGTGGGGGTGAACTTATCTCAACAGCTGCCAGATTTAACGGAAGTCCCCGAGTCCCTCATCGATGAGGCCATTTGGGATACTTTTAACTCATGGACCACCAGCAAGGGAATCGATTTATACCCCGCGCAAGAGGAGGCCTCGCTCGGCATCTTGGCCGGAGATAATGTCATCCTCGCGACCCCCACGGGTTCCGGAAAGTCCATGGTGGCCAACGCCGCCCACTTCATCGCCCTAGCCCGCGGGCAGCGGAGTTTTTATACCGCGCCCATTAAGGCGCTGGTCAGCGAGAAGTTCTTTGCGCTGTGTGAAATCTTCGGCGCAGAGAATGTGGGCATGATGACTGGCGATGCCACCGTAAACGGCAACGCCCCCATCATCGCCGCCACCGCCGAAATCGTTGCTAATATCGCGCTTCGCGATGGTGCCGAGGCCAACATCAACCAGGTGGTCATGGACGAATTCCACTACTACTCTGATCCTGATCGTGGCTGGGCGTGGCAGGTTCCGCTCTTGGAGCTGCCCAAGGCGCAATTCCTCTTAATGTCTGCCACGCTCGGCGATACCGATTGGCTGCAGGAAGATCTCACCCGCCGCACGGGGCGCGAGACTAATTTAGTGGCCGGCTCTACTCGCCCGGTGCCGCTTAACTTTTCTTATGTTTTTAGCGCGGTGCACGAAACCATCGAGGAGCTGCTCGCCGATAATAAGGCACCCATTTATGTCGTGCACTTTTCCCAGCGCGAGGCAGCCGAGCGGGCCCAAGCCCTGACCTCGCTTTCTGGAATTATTAGCAAAGAGGAAAAAGAGGATATCGCTGAAGAAATCGGCGGATTCCGCTTTACCACCGCCTTTGGCAAGGACCTCTCAAAGTTACTTCGCAAGGGCATTGGCATCCACCATGCGGGAATGCTGCCCAAGTACCGGCGACTTGTGGAGCGCCTCGCACAACGCGGCCTCCTCAAGGTTATTTGCGGCACCGATACCTTGGGCGTGGGCATCAATGTGCCCAT
This sequence comes from Corynebacterium sp. KPL2895, assembly GCF_040225815.1. Taxonomy (NCBI): domain Bacteria; kingdom Bacillati; phylum Actinomycetota; class Actinomycetes; order Mycobacteriales; family Corynebacteriaceae; genus Corynebacterium; species Corynebacterium sp. KPL2895. Next base: position 91,787 of record NZ_JBEHFY010000005.1, on the reverse strand, counting down.
CCGCACCGTATTGATGACTGGCCTGGCCAAGTTTGATGGGCAACGCCAGCGCATCTTGAAGTCCCGCGAATTCCACCAGATTGCAGGTCGCGCCGGGCGTGCGGGCTATGACACGGAAGGTACCGTCGTCGTTGAGGCCCCAGAGCACGAGATTGAAAATGCCAAGGCCCGCAGGCGCATTGGCGATGATCCAAAGCGTCTCAAAAAGCTCAAGAAGAAATCCGCACGCGAGGGCGAAGTCTCGTGGTCCGAGAAGACCTTTGCGCGGCTAACAGAAGCAGAACCAGAGCAGTTGACCTCGCAATTCCGGGTCTCGAATTCGATGCTGCTCAATGTCTTAGCCCGCCACGGCGATGGTTATGCGCATATGCGCCACCTCTTGCGCGATAATCACGATCCCCGCAGCAAGCAGAACAAGGACATCCTCACCGCCCTCGACCTCTTCCGCGGATTGGTGGATTCCGGCGTGGTCCAAAAATCCACGAAGGGGCTCGATATTTACGGCCGCCCGTACCACCTCGTGCGGGAGTTGCCGCGAGACTTTGCCTTGAACCAGCCACTCGGCCCCTTTGCCTTGGCTGCGCTATCTCTGTTGGACCCGGAGGCTGAGAGCTATCACCTTGATGTGATCTCGGTCTTTGAGGCGATCCTCGATGATCCCCGGCAGGTGCTGCAGGCCCAACAGAAGAAGCGGCGCGGGGAAGAAATTGCCGCGCTCAAGGCGGACGGGGTGGACTATACCGACCGCATGAATATCGTGGAGGATATCACCTGGCCCGAGCCGCTAGAGGAGCTGCTCGAGCAGGCCTACGATACCTTTGCGGAGACCAATGCTTGGGTAAAGGAATTCCAGCTGCGGCCCAAATCCGTAGTGCGAGACATGGTAGAAAATGCCATGACATTCTCGGATTTGGTGGCCACCTACGGCCTAGCCCGGTCTGAGGGAGTTATCCTCCGTTATCTCACCGACGCGTGGCGGACCCTGAAGCAGTCCATCCCTGATGAATATACGACGCCCCAAATTGAAGACATCATTGTTTGGTTAGGTGAGCTTATCCGCCAGGTGGATTCCTCGCTTGTCGATGAATGGGCGCAGATGGCCGGTGAAGACTCCCCCATCGATCAAGATACGCTCGACCGCGAGCTGGCCTTTGGCGTCGAAGACCCAACAGCCCTTACCACCAATCGCCGCGCCTTTGGCATTATGGTCCGCAATTACATGTTCCGCCTCGCGCAACTCTTCGCGTTGGAGGAAGAAGACCGCCTCGCCGAGGTATTGGATTATCTGGACGAGGTCCCCGATTTTGGCGTCGTCTTGGATGACTACTTTGACGAATACGACGATATTGATACCGGCCCTGAGGCGCGCGGACCCGAGTACTTCCGGTTGGAAGAATCCAGCTCCCGCAGCTGGCCCGTGCGGCAAATCATTAAGGACCCAGCAGGCGATCGCGCCTATCAATTCGTCGCCACCGTCGATCTGGACGCCTCCGATGAAGCCGGCGAAGTCCGCCTGTCAGAGTTGCGCGTCGAGTATTAGGAACGCGCGGGTTGGGTAAAACGACTTAAGCCACCCCCTCCGCTGCACTCGGCGTCCTGTGGGGGACGCCGAGACAAACAGTGGGCGGGGGTGGCTTAGTTTAAAGGCTGATTAAGCAGCGCTTTTAGCGTGCAGCCTCAATCTGAACAGCCTGTGCGACTGCCTGAATGACAGAAGCAACCTTGATGGCCTCCCAGACCTGCTCCTTGGTCGCACCAGTATCGTTGAGCTTCTGGGTGTGTGCACCCAAGCAGTGCTCGCAGCCGTTGATGGCGGAAACGGCGATATTCCACAGCTCGAAGTTAGCGTCCTCCACGCCAGGCTTGGAGATGAAGTTCATTCGCAGGCCGAACTTAACCTGTGCATAGTCATCGCCCAACCAACCCTTGGCGCGGTAGGCAACGTTATTCATCGCCATGACGGTGGCAGCGCCGTAAGCGGCGTTGATAGCTTCCTCAGAGAGGTGCTCTTGTGCCTCTTCCGCGATTTCAGAAATCACGGTGTCATTGCGGGTAGCTGCCGCCGAAGCCAACAGGGTGCCCCACAGCTGCTCTTCATTCAGCTCGGTCGTGCGGGTCAGCGCGCCGAGGTTGAGCTTCTGGTCCTTGGCGTACTCAGGCAGTGCTGACTTCAAGTTCTCGATAGACACAGTTTTTCTCCTTCTAAATTTTTTCTCAGTAACTTAAATTGCAAGGCAAGTGCGTGCCCCGCCAGAACGGCGGGGGAAGCACCTACTGATAACTAAGGCTTAAAGCTGGGACTGAACAACGTCCATCTTGTCGATGTTCTTGGTTGGGTCGTTCTTCTCCCAGTTGCAGGCGCAGACCTCTTCGGACTGCAGGGCGTCGAGAACGCGCAGAACCTCGTCAACGTTACGGCCCACAGCGTCCGGGGTAACGGAGACGAACTGGATAACACCATCTGGGTCGATGATGAAGGTTGCGCGGTCAGCAACGCCGTCAGCGTTTTCTACGCCCAGGGCGCGGATCAGGTCGTGGCGCACGTCAGAGAACATCGGGAACGGAACGTCCTTCAGGTCCGGGTGGGTTGCGCGCCAATTGAAGTGAGCGAACTCGTTATCGGTGGATCCGCCCAGCACCTGGGTGTCGCGGTCCTGGAATTCTTCATCCAGCTTGCCAAAGGCAGCGATCTCGGTCGGGCAAACGAAGGTGAAGTCCTTGGGGTAGAAGAAGACGACCTTCCACTTGCCCTCGTACTTGTCCAAGGAAACCTGCTCGAAGTAGTCCTCTGGCTGGCTAGCGTTAACGTCGTGCAGGTCGCCGCCGGTCAGGGCGGTGAGGTCGAATTCTGGGAACTTTTCGCCAACGGTCATGATAGGCATGTTCTTCAACTCCTTCTTAAAAGGGTAATCTTTTTCAAGTTTCTGACGGTCCCGTACCGAGGACCACGGGCCGGACCCTCTCCGGCCCAACACCAAAGACAATACCATTAATTCCGGTCACGTCAATAGCTAATCCTATAGATAAATGTTAGAGTGATAGGCATGCATAATAAAGAGTATCGACCAACACTTGCCCAGCTGCGCACGTTTGTCACCGTGGCGGAAAACAAGCACTTCGGCACCGCTGCCGCCAAGCTGGAGATCTCTCAGCCCTCCCTCTCCCAGGGCCTCGTGGCACTCGAGCAGGGGCTCGGCGTGCAGCTCATCGAGCGCTCTACCCGCAAGGTCATCGTAACCTCGGCCGGTGAAACCCTATTGCCTTATGCCAAATCCACACTTGAGGCCGCCGATACCTTTCTCGCGCACGCCCGCGGCGCCCACGGCACGCTGTCCGGCCCGCTTACCATTGGCGTTATCCCGACCATCGCCCCGTATATCCTCCCGGATTTGTTGGCGAAGATTACGGAGACCTACCCGGAGCTTGAGCCGCGCTTTGTGGAGGAGCAAACCCAGCACCTCATCGCGCGCCTGCGCAACGGCAACCTCGATTTAGCCGTCCTTGCGCTGCCTTCAGAGGCCACGGGCATGGTCGACAGCCCGCTGTACACCGAGGACTTCGCCATCGTCAGCCCGCCCGATCACCCCATCGCCGGGCGTACGGACGTCCAGGTGGCGGAGCTGCGGGACTTGGATTTGCTGCTGCTTGACGATGGCCACTGTCTCCGCGACCAAATCGTCGATCTCTGCCGGCACGCCCACGTCAACCCGGCGGAAGCAACCAATTCCGTCACGCGTGCCTCATCGCTTACCACCATTATGCAGCTGGTCATGGGCGGGCTCGGCTGCACCCTTATCCCCAAGTCCGCATTGGCCACCGAATGCCACGGCAAGAACCTCGGCATCGCCTACTTCGATCCCGATGTCACCGCTGAGCGCGAAATCGGCCTCGTCTTCCGCTCCTCTGCCGCACGCAGTGAAGAGTTCCGCGAATTCGGCACCCTGATTACCGCCGCTTATGAAAATGCCCTCGCACGCTCGCTGGAGGGATAAAACCGCCACACACGATTAAGGCCACCGAAGCAATGCCTCGGTGGCCTTAAATAATGCTAAAGCGCTTACGCAGTTTGGCCGGTCGCGCGGCCTGCACACTGGCGGAACAAGTAAGCCGTAGCCAGTAAGGTAACCGGTACGGCCACAATCAAGCCAACCAGCAACAGGATGCCGCCGGCAATCATAATCAGCGCGTTGAGCACCGTCAGCAGCAGGAGCTGGCCGTAGTTTCCTTTACCGGCCTTAAAACCGTTCTTAATGGCTTGGCCAACCCCGTCACCGTCGGCTGCAAACCATTGCATCAGCATATAAAGCGGCTGGATGAATAGGCCGATGAGAGCCACTACAGCCATGACTCCGAAAAAGCTCGCCATGGCTTCCAACGCCTCGTCCTCGGTGGCGTCGGCGCCCGCGTCTGGGCCGAGGAAGATCGAGCCACCAACGAAGATGAACATTACTACCGAGGAAATAATACCGATGATGATCATGATCACCAGTGGCTGCCACCACCGCACGTCCTTGCCCACATAGCTCCACCCAGTACGCGGGTCATCGATCTGGAAAAGCGCCAGTCGCATCGCCAACAAGCTGACGACGACCATGATCACGTAGGACACGATTTGCACAATGGATCCCGCACCGGAGGCATCCGCGCCCTCTGCGGGAGCAACGGCCAGGCTCACTCCGGAGACTGCTATGACAATGACGCCAACGAGCAAGGCACCGAGTATCCACAGTTTCCAGTTCTTAAACACCGTGCGAAAGGCCCACGAAATCGAATCAATGGCCGAGGGCTTTCCGGTAAATCCGCCGGAATTTACGGTATTGTCCTGTGCTTGGTAGCCCGCATATCCTTGATTGCCGGAGCTTTCGTAGCTGCCGCTCTCGTGGCTGCCGCCATAGGACGGCAGGCTTCCGTAGCTCGGCTGATCCTCCGGGTGATCAGTCGGTTCATAGCGGGGAAAATCGTCATTTCCACCGGAGTTTTTGTCGTTCATCAGCGGTGCCTTCCTTCTATATTCGGGTTGGGTGCAACGAGAAAAATATCTTTTAGACAAGTATTTTCACAATAGCAACTTTTTCCACTCCACGTAACCGGGGTAAGCTCATTAATTAGCCATGACACAGCATGAAACCACGACGTCGCCGGCCCCTAGCCGCGATGAACTTTTTGCAGCATTAGACAACGTCACCATCGCCGAGGCCCGCAGCTTCCGCCGCCGCCTATCGAAGGCACGCGCCCCCAAGGCCCTGCGCGAAATTGGCCAGGATATCCAGGCCGCCGCAGATCGCCTCGCGCTTGTCGATGCCGCCGTTCCCCCACTCACCTACCCCGATTCCCTGCCGGTCAGCGGCCGCAAGGACGATATTGCCGCCGCGATTGAAGAAAACCAGGTAGTCATCATTGCCGGTGAAACCGGTTCTGGTAAGACCACGCAGATCCCCAAGATCTGCCTCGACATCGGCCGAGGCCGCCGCGGACTCATCGGCCACACCCAGCCGCGCCGCATCGCCGCGCGGACCGTCGCCGAGCGCATCGCCTCCGAGCTCGACCAAGACATTGGGGAGTCGGTGGGCTACGCCATCCGCTTCGATGACCAGGTCTCTGATACCACCGCCGTAAAACTCATGACGGACGGCATCCTGCTAGCGGAAATGCAGCGCGATCGCTTCCTTAATAAGTACGACACCATCATTATCGATGAGGCACACGAGCGCTCTTTGAATATCGACTTCCTCTTGGGGTATCTCAAGCGGTTGCTTCCCAAGCGGCCCGATCTCAAAGTGATCATCACCTCCGCGACGATCGATCCGGAAAGTTTTGCCGAGCACTTCGCCCAACCCGATGGCACCCCCGCGCCCATCATTGAAGTCTCCGGGCGCACATACCCGGTAGAAATCCGCTACCGTCCCCTCGAATTCGAGGCCGGTGGAAAGCTGGTGGATCAAGACCCGCTCGATGGCTTAACCGAGGCCATCGAGGAGCTCATGGCAGAAGGCGACGGCGATATCCTCTGCTTTTTCCCAGGCGAGCGCGATATCCGCGATGCCATGGAAGCAATCGAGGCCAAAAAATGGAAGAACGTCGAGGTCGCGCCCCTCTTCGGGCGCCTATCCAACCAGGAACAACACCGCGTATTTAGCAATCACCGCGGGCGGCGCATCGTTTTGGCTACCAATATCGCCGAAACCTCGCTGACCGTACCCGGAATCCGCTATGTCGTGGATACCGGCACCGCGCGTATCTCGCGCTATTCCACGCGGACCAAGGTACAACGCCTGCCCATCGAGCCCATTTCGCAGGCCTCTGCCAATCAGCGCTCGGGTAGGTGCGGCCGCGTCGCCGATGGCATCGCTATCCGCCTCTACAGCGAGCAAGACTTTCAAAGCCGACCAGAGTTTACTGATCCGGAAATCCTGCGCACCAACCTGGCCAGCGTCATTTTGCAGATGGTCTCGCTCAAGCTCGGCGATATCGAGAAATTCCCCTTCCTCCAGCCACCCGAGTTCAAGGCCATTCGCGATGGCCTCAACCTCCTCCACGAGCTCGGTGCCCTCCAAGACAAGCACGAGAAACCGGCGCTGACCGAAACCGGCCGCAATTTGGCCCGCATCCCACTCGATCCCCGCATGGCACGCATGCTTATCGAGGCCCATACCAACGGCTGCCTCCACGATGTCATCGTCATCGTTGCCGCCATGACCATCCAAGACGTGCGCGAACGCCCGCTGGAGTACCAAGCGCAAGCTGATCAAGCGCACGCGCGCTTTAAGGACAAGACCTCTGACTTTTTGTCCATGCTGAAGTTGTGGGATTACATCAAACAGACCCGCAATGAGCAATCAGGCAATAAATTCCGCAAGCGCATGAAGCAGGAGTTTCTCCACTACATGCGCATCCGCGAGTGGTTCGACTTGGTCCGCCAGCTCAAAGACGTCTCCAAGCAATTGGGTTGGGACTACCAAGGGGGCACCGAGCGCCGCGCCGACGATATTCATATTGCGCTGCTATCCGGGCTGCTTTCCAATATTGGTGCCCGCGACGGCAATTCCAAGGAATTCCACGGCGCCCGCAATACTCGCTTCCTTGTCTTTCCAGGTTCCGCCTTGGCCAAAAAGCCGCCGGAGTTCCTCATGGCAGCAGAGCTCGTCGAAACCTCTCGGCTTTGGGCCCGCGATGTTGCCGCCATCGATCCGGCGTGGGTGGAAAAGCTTGGCGCCGATCTGCTTAAACACAACTATTCCGATCCCACGTGGTCCCGCAAGCGCGCGGCCGCCATCGCACACCAGAAGTCCACGCTCTACGGCGTGCCCATCGTCGCGGATCGCACCGTGCCCTATCACCGCGTGGATCCCGTCGCGGCGCGCGATATGTTCATCCGCAATGCGCTTATCGCCGGCGAGTGGAACGCGCACCACGACTTCCTCAAGGCAAACGCGCAGGCCCTTGATGAAGCGGCCGAATACGAGGAAAAGGCCCGCCGCCGCGGCCTTATCGTGGATGAGGATACCCTCTTCGATTTCTATGACCAGCGCATTCCCGCCAAGGTCACCACGGGCCGCCATTTCGATTCCTGGTGGAAGAAAAAGCGCCGCCAGGAACCCGATCTGCTGAATTTCGACCCAGCCACGCTTGTCGATGACTCCCACGACGTAACCGAAGTCTCCTTCCCAGATCACTGGCGCAAGGGATCCATCGATTACGAGCTGACCTATAGGTTCGAACCCGGCGACCCGCTCGATGGCGTCACCGTGATGGTGCCTGTGCCCATGCTTGCCGGGCTTGATACCGAAGGCTTCGATTGGCTCGTTCCCGGCCTGCGATTCGAGCTCGTCAACGAACTTATTCGTTCCCTTCCCAAGGCCCTGCGGCGCACGGTCGTGCCAGCCCCGGAATTTGCCGAACGCGCCATGGACCGGCTCATTCCCTTCGAAGGCCCCCTTACCCAGCAGCTTGCCGATGTCCTACGCGAGCTCGGTGGCCACGGCATCAACGCCTCCGACTTCCAACCGGACAAGTTGCCGGATCATTTGCGGATGAACTACGCGGCCATCGACAAGCGTGGCACCATCATCGACTCCGATAGGGACCTTGCCGCCCTGCGCGAGCGCCAGGCCGGGCACATCAAATCGTCCGTCTCTCAAGTTAGCCGCACCGCCGAATCGACCGCAGTCAGCGAGTGGACCGACGATACCCTCGGCACCGTTGACGAGACCGTCACCACCACCGTTGACGGCCACGAAGTCACCGCCTACCCAGCGCTGGTGGCCACCAAAGACGGCGTGGAGCTTAAGGTTCACCCCACCAAGGCCGCTGCCGATGCCGCCATGGTCACCACCACCCTCACGCTCTTGATGCGCGAAATTTCTGTCTCGACCGCGCAAATGGTCAAGGGGCTGCCCTTGCAACAGCGCGTCGCCGTGGACTCTTATCCGCATGGCGGTGCCGACGGGCTGGTCAATGACGCACGCGTCGCGGCAATCCGTGACCTCATGCTCGAAGCCGGCGGCCCCGTGCGCTCCCCAGAGGCGTTTACCGAGCTCAAGGATTCCGTAAAACCACAGGTCCCCGGCCGCGTGCGGCAATCAATTGTTTCGATAGCCCCCGGCCTGGCTGAGTATTCCAATCTCCGCGCCGAGCTTTCTCACTGGGACGGTCCCGCCATCGACGATATGGAAAAGCAACTCGCTTTCCTTCTCCCGCCGAATGCCATCACCGTGCACGGAGCCGCGCACCTGCGACACCTTCCCCGCTACATCCAGGCAATGCGGATCCGCTTGGAAGACCTGTCGCTCGACCCAGATCGCGATGCCGACCGTCAGGCCGAGGTAGATAACGCCATGGCCTACCTGGCAAACCGGCTGCGCAACCTCCCCGCGGGTCGTGAAAAGACGCGCGAGGTCAAGGACCTCCACTGGATGATCGAGGAATTGCGGGTCTCGCTATTCGCCCAGCGCCTCGGAACGGCGCACGCGGTATCCCTGCGGAGGATCCAGAAGGCAGTGGATAAACTGCGCTGACCTCCCAGCACCTCGAGTCCCCGTCACCCGCTGAGAACTCCGCTCCCGCCATCGCTGGTCGGTCGGCTGGCTAACCAAAACCGCCAGCCGACTATCGCCGCAGCCCAAACACAACTGCCGCCCATGCGCCGCTGCCGACGAACCACAAGGAAATCCGTTCTCTTGGCCGCCGGCGCCATGAGAATTAGCCGACCACAGCGAAATAATGATGCAAAAAGCCAGCTAAAACTGCTCTAAACCTGCACTCGCATGGCCGTATAACTGCTAAGAAACCGCCATAAGCCCCGCATTTTAAAGGTCCCCGCGATCGCGTCGCCGCATCAGTCGAATCTCCGATTCAAAATCGTCCGCGCTCTCGAAAGATTTATATACCGAGGCAAAGCGCAGATATGCGACCTCGTCTAGGTCGCGCAGCGGCTCAAGGATCGCAAGCCCAATTTCGTTGGCGTTAACCTGCGATGACCCATGGCCCCGCACTGTTTCCTCAACTTCTTGTGCCAACTTCTTAAGGGCATCATCGCTAACATCTCGGCCCTGGCAAGCGCGCCTGACACCCCGAATGAGTTTGTCCCTGCTAAATGGTTCTGCAAGGCCGTTTCTCTTAACGACCAGCAGTACGGCCTTTTCCACAGTGGTAAAACGCCCTTTACACGAAGCACACTCGCGGCGGCGCCGTATCGATGCGCCTGCATCAACCACGCGAGAGTCAATAACGCGGGATTGTTCGTTATGGCAAAACGGGCAGTACACGCTAGTCCTTTCGCTATTTTAGCTTCTCGGCTTAGTTTACCCCGAGGCCAAACCAGGATTCAGACGCCAATACACCAGACTCCTGTTACCGGCATGCCTGCCTCGTTAAGTGAGCAGGTCTCGTCTAATCAGAGGAAGGCAAGCTGATGGCAAAAAAGACGCCAAGCCTAAAGCCCTCCCAACGCTCGCTTAAGTACTAGATGCATTACTGAACGAGCGCTGCTTCTACTTGCTGTACCGAAGCGCCAGGTTCAGTCGGTGCCTCAGCGCTCGTGCCCATCAATCCGCCGACGACCGTGCCAAAAAATACCGCAGCGCCGAACACAGCACCAAGGAGATAATTCTTGCGTGAACTCTGGGCATCGTCTTCTTCGATCGTCTTGTTCGCCACATTAGGCAACGAATACTCTTCAGTCCACATATTCGAATCCCCTTTAGAATTCGTTCGATATTCAGAATCTAGTGTCCTAATTTTTCCTCTTTCAGAGCGGGGATGCTGAGCACCCCACCTACGATCATCAATATCCCAGATAGCGGCTGAAGGTACGATCTGTGGACGTACCGAGTGCTGTTTAACCATGTTATTGCGAGAGTTAAGTAGTTGAGACATTTCTTTCCTTTCGACGACCGCCGTAAGTCTAAAGCGGCCCCTTGACACGACAGAAGCATAATGTCGCTCCTGTGTTCGAGATTGATTCTATGTTCGATTTATAGCATTCCTTCGAAAACCTGTCCAGTTTTGTGTGCAAATCTCGAACGCCTGTACTTTTCGTGCTACAAATGGGTTATGGCACGCAACTGCCACCCAGTCCCCTTTTCAAGCCACGACCGCAGAACCTCAGACCCCTAGCTAGGAGCCGCACATGGGCCGCAAAAAAGCAAGCAACGCAAAGAACGATTACGCTTCTCTTTCCGAAAGGCAACGCCGCATCCTGAACGTCATCAGCGATGCGGTGATGTTACGCGGCTACCCACCCAGCATCCGCGAAATTGGCGATGCCGCAGGCCTGCAATCCACCTCGTCCGTGGCCTATCAGCTCAAGCAGCTGGAAGAAAAGGGCTTCTTGCGCCGCGATCCTAATAAGCCACGCGCGGTCGATGTGCGTCACCTCAATACTGACGACGGCGAAAAGAAACCAGGTCGTAAATCTAAAGAGGCCACCGATACCTCTGCCCGCAGCCCTGAAGAGTCCGCTGCCGTAGCTTATATTCCAGTCGTGGGACGCATTGCCGCCGGTGCACCGATCACCGCAGAGGAAAATATTGATACGTATTTCCCCATGCCGGACGAGGTCGTCGGCGGCGGCGAGCTTTATATGTTGCAGGTTGTGGGTGATTCCATGCAGGATGCCGGCATCCTTAACGGCGACTGGGTCATCATCCGGTCGCAGTCAGTGGCTGAGGAAGGCGAGTTTGTCGCCGCGCTTCTCGATGACTCCGAGGCCACCGTCAAGGAATTCCACCGCGACTCCTCCGGCGTGTGGCTCCTTCCCCACAATGATGCCTACCCACCCATCAACGGCGACGATGCAGAGATTATGGGCAAGGTAGTATCCGTCTTCCGCAAGCTCTAAGTCGCGCCAGGCAGATGTGAACTCGCTGTACGCCGGTTCTTCACCAGCGGCCATAACCGCTACCTGTATTCTGCGCCCGCTTCCTTGAAACGCATTCTTTCGACCCACTCGCACAGCCCTGTCTCCCCGACTTGGAGAGCAGGGCGTACCAGTTTTACCGAAGTTTAAGACCGTTCATCCATACAATCACGCCCCACAAAACCAACTTGAACTCGGGCTCCCTATTGATAAAGCACCCCCGAAATAACGGATCCGTAAGTTAACCGCTAATTGGTCTGACTTTCATCAAGGTGAAATATTGCTTACTGACCAGCAAGTTTTGTTCAAAAACGGACAGCCGCACAAACCTGCATTTTTGTTTTCGTCCGATTACCGCTGAATTTTGACACAATGGAGGAAGAAATCCCACATCATATAGCTTTCACCGCGCACCTGCATACGCAAATGGAGTAACCGCCCGGCCGAAGGCAAGGAGCAAGGAGGGTCCGTGTACGCAGAGGAGCGACGCCGCCAAATCGCGTCCCAAACTGCTGTCGAGGGTCGCGTTAATGTCACCGATTTATCAGAGCGTTTCGATGTGACTGCCGAAACCATCCGCCGCGACCTAGCTGTGCTGGATAGAGAGGGCGTTGTCCACCGCGTGCACGGCGGCGCCGTTGCTTCGCAAGCCTTCCAAACCGCAGAGCTCACGCTCGATACCCGTCAGCGATCCGCATCGGGGGCCAAGGCCGCCATCGCGCATGCCGCGCTCGATTTCCTTCCCCCTGGCGGCGGCAGCATTTTTTTGGACGCCGGCACCACCATCAATACCTTTGCCGAGCTCATCAGCCAGCAATACCCGCAAGCGCAGTTCAATATCGTCTCCAATAGCCTGCCCATTGCGCTGTCCCTCGCCAATAGTGGCGTCCCCGATGTCCAGCTCCTCGGCGGAACCGTACGCGCAATCACTCAGGCCGTCGTCGGCGATACCGCCTTGCGCACCATGGCGCTCATGCGTGCCGATGTCGCCTTTATCGGCACCAATGCCCTGACCCTCGATCACGGCTTGTCTACGGCCGATTCCCAAGAAGCAGCCATCAAATCCGCCTTCGTCACGAATGCCCACAAGGTCGTGGTCATGTGCGATTCCAGCAAATTGGGCAACGACTACCTGGTGAGCTTCGCTTCCATTGCCGATATCGATGTCGTCATCACTGATTCCGGCACGCCGGAATCCTTCGTCGATGCTCTCCGCGAGCGCGAGATAGACGTTGTGTTAGCCAGCGAATAGATCCAGGCCGCACACGACTTCGCCCTCCCTGCCTCGGCGCCGAGGTGGGGAGGGCGAAGCTTTATGCCGCTAGTTGAATTTTTCTATCTGCTCCATCGCCGCGGCACGGGCGGCGGAGGGGCCTTCGGAATTGAGGGCGGCATCGGCAAGCTGCTGGCACTGGTCGAAGGTCAACTCGGCTAATTGGGCACCGACGCCGGCGACTGCGGTGGACGCAGCCGACAAGGAGTTGACGCCAAGGCCGGTCAATACGCAGGCCAGTAGCGGATCGGCCGCGGCCTCACCGCAGACGCCAACTGGGACGTTGTATTCGTGTCCAGCGATGCAGGTGTGCTGGATCAGACGAAGCACGGCCGGCTGCCACGGATCGGTGAGGTAAGCAAGCTGTGGCGACAAGCGGTCAGCGGCCATCGTGTACTGGGTGAGATCGTTGGTGCCGATGGATACGAAGTCCAAGTGCGGCATGATCTTATCCGCCATCAGCGCAGCCGCGGGAACTTCAATCATTGCGCCCGCGGTCAGGCCGCGCTCCCGGCACAGCTCCGCAAACCACTGGGCCTCCTTCGAGGTCGCCACCATCGGTGCCATGACCCAGGTCTCGGCAGCTTCGCCGCGGGACTCCGCAGCCTGTGCGATGGCATCCAACTGGCGAGTCAAGAGGGACTCATTATCGCGGGCAATGCGCAGGCCGCGCACGCCCAATGCCGGGTTCTCCTCAGAGGACAGCGTGGCATAAGAAATCGGTTTATCGGAACCAGCATCTAAGGTGCGCACCACGACCTTGGAATCGGGGTAGGCGTTGAAGACCTTTCTGTAAATCTTTGCTTGCTCGTCAACGGAAGGCTCCTCGCTAGCGGATAGGAACGACAGCTCCGTGCGGTAGAGGCCAATCCCCTCTGCCTGCGAGTCGGAGGCGATGCGGGCGGCGTTGCCATCGGCCACGTTGGCCAAAAGCTGCACGCGGTGGCCGTCCTTGGTTTGCGCTGGTCCAGTCCATTCGGCAACGCGGGCGGCGCGCTCGCGATATTCTTCGACCGCCTTGGTGGATTCTGCCTCGTCCGCGCCCAGCGTCACGGTTCCAAGCGCACCGTCGACGAAGACGAGCGTGCCGCTTTCAATCTCGCGCAGCTTGTTTCCCACGGCAACGATGCACGGAATATCGAGCTGGCGAGCGATGATCGCGGTGTGGCTGGTGGGCCCGCCCAGCTCGGTGACGAGTGCGCGGATATGCGCGGTATCCAGGGTGGCGGTATCGGCAGGCGCGAGGTCATCGGCAAAAAGTACCGCTTGGCCTTCCACCATGGGCAAACCGGGCTCCTGCTCGCCGCGCAGCTGGGCGATGACGCGGTCGCGCACGTCCTTCAGATCGGTGGTGCGCTCAGCCATAACGCCGCCGGCCGCCTCAAACATGGTGACGAACTTGTCCGTGGCTCCCACCGTGGCGAACTCGGCATTCTTGCCGGAGCGGATGTTCTTGCGCACGGCCTTGTGCCAGCCGCGGTCCTTGACCATGCCGGCGGTTGCGGTCAGCACTTCCGAGGCTTGGCCCTCCGCGGCTGCGGCGCGGTTTTCCAAGCGGCTGGCAACGATATCGACTGCCTCGAGGAAGCGATCGTATTCGGCTTCGCTGTTGGCCTCTTGGTCAATACTTCCTTCAGTAGGCAGGTCCGGGCGGGGGCGGACCCATACGGCTTCTGCATAGGCGACTCCAGCAACAACGCCGGTTCCTTTAACAGTGGACTGAAGCGTATTTTCCATGGCGATACTTCCTTCGAAGATAGCGGCTTATTTATTTCCAGATCATCACAAATCCAACAGAAATGCAATGTATGCCACACGGTTTCTATTGACTTTCCAACACAATCGGGCAAGAATAAACATTAATGGCGGGCTTAAGCGCGTGTTCCAACCGGACCGACTGCGTGTGGCCCCCAATATACGCACTCTGCGAAAGGGATAAGTTCTCGATGATCCTCACGCTCACCCCAAACCCAAGCATCGACGCCACCCTGGCGCTCAATCAGCCTTTAACCTCAGGCGATGTTCACCGCGCCGCCAGTGTTACCCAGGTTGCGGGCGGTAAAGGCGTCAACGTCGCCCACGCGGTTCACCTCGCCGGGAAAGAAACCCTAGCCCTCTTCCCCGCCCGCGCGGCCGATCCGTTCATCAACCTCATCCACGACGTCGACCTCCCCTACGCCCACGTGGACATGGATGGCGGTGTGCGCGTCAATACCACCATCACCGAGCCAGATGGCACGACCACCAAGGTCAATGGCCCTGGCCCGCTGCTTTCCGATGCCACCCAAAACCACCTCATCGCCACCCTTACCCGCCACGCCCAATCCGCCGATTGGGTAGCCCTTGCCGGATCGCTTCCCAAGGGTGTTGACGCCGGGTGGTATACCGACCTCATCAAGGAAATCCGCACTGCCGCCCCGCAGGCGCGCATCGCCGTCGATACCTCCGATGCCCCGATGAAGGCCATCGCCGAGCAGCTCGATTCCGCAGCCCCGGATCTCATCAAACCCAACGGCTTCGAACTGGGGCAGCTCACCGGTCAGGATGGCCTCGCCCTCGAGCGCGCCGCTGCGGCCGGAGACTATAGCCCGGTCGTGGAGGCTGCTAGAGATGTCGTGAAGCGCAGCATCAAGGAAGTGCTTGTCACCCTCGGCGGCGCCGGCGCCGTGCTGGTAAACGCAGACGGCGCATGGGCTGCCACCCCGCCTCCTGCCACGGTGAAATCCACGGTCGGCGCGGGTGATGCCGCGTTGGCCGGATACCTATTAGGGCGCACGCAGGGGAAAGGACCGGCAGATTCCCTTGCGCTCTCGGTGGCTTATGGCACCGCTGCGGCCGCAAAACCGGGCACCCAATTCCCCCACCCCGAAGAACTCGATACCGCCCACACCTCCATCTCCGCTCTATAGCTAAAGGAGCCTTCCATCATGGCATCCGATCTCATCACTACCGAACTGGTAGCGCTCGACGCCGACTTCGGCGATAGCGTCGATTCCGTAATCACCAACCTCGCCACCTTGGTGCACGATACCGGGCGCGCAACCGAGGTCGAAGGCCTCGCCCAGCCCGCCATCGACCGCGAAGCCAAGGCCGGCACCGGTGTGCCAGGCGGCGTGGCCATCCCCCACTGCCGTTCCGAGGCCGTCACCGAGCCGACGTTGGCTTTCGCCCGCCTGTCCCGCGGCGTGGATTTTTCCGGCCCCGACGGCGATGCCCAGTTAGTCTTTCTCATTGCCGCACCTGCTGGCGGCGGCAAGGCCCACCTGCAGATTCTTTCCAAGCTCGCCCGCGCTCTCGTGCGCAAGGACTTCCTAGAGGCCCTGCGCACCGCGACGACGAAGGAAGAAATCGTCAAGGAAATCCTCGCCGTCGTCAACGCGGAAAAAGCGAAGAAGAAAAAGCAGGACAACGCGGAGGCTGCTGCAGGTGGGGCAGCGGAAGCGGCATCGGAAAGCGCGGGAGACTCGGCACAAGCTACCCGCATCGTTGCCATCACGGCCTGCCCGACCGGCATCGCGCACACCTACATGGCTGCCGATGCCCTCACCCAGACCGCCGGCGAGCGCGACGACGTCGATCTCACCGTCGAAACCCAGGGCTCGTCCAATAATGAATCGGTCTCGCAGTCCACCATCGATGCTGCCGATGCCGTCATCTTTGCCACGGACGTCGGCGTGCGCGACCGCGAGCGCTTCGCGGGCAAACCCGTCATCGAATCCGGCGTCAAGCGCGCCATCAACGAGCCCGGCAAGATGCTCGATGAAGCCATTGCGGCGGCAAAGAACCCGAACGCCCGCAAGGTCTCTGGCACGGCCTCATCTTCCTCCGCCGAAGAAGAGGGCCAGTCGCTGGGTTGGGGCAAGCGCATCCAACAGGCGATTATGACCGGTGTGTCCTACATGGTGCCGTTCGTTGCCGCCGGCGGCCTGCTGCTCGCCCTCGGATTCCTCTTCGGTGGCGCCGATATGGCCAATGGCTGGCAGGCACTTTCCACCAATTACTCCCTGTCCAACCTGCCGGGCAATGACATCATCGTCGACGGCGAGACGATGTCGTTCGAGCATTCCGGCTACTCGCTTTATATAGGCGCAGTGCTCTTTGCCATCGGCCAGGCCGCAATGGGCTTTATTGTCGCCGCACTTTCTGGCTATATCGCCTACGCCCTGGCCGGGCGCCCGGGTATTGCGCCGGGCTTCGTCGGCGGTGCTATCGCTGTAACGCTCGACGCGGGCTTTATCGGGGGCTTGGTGACCGGTTTGTTGGCCGGCTTTATCGCCCTGTGGATTGGCAATTGGAAGGTCCCGCGCTGGCTCGGTTCCCTCATGCCGGTGGTCATCATTCCGCTTTTGACCTCCCTGGTCGTTGGCCTGGCGATGTACCTGTTGCTGGGCGCCCCACTGGCTGCGCTGATGGAGGGCCTGCAAGATTGGCTGTCGTCCATGTCCGGGTCTTCTGCCGTAGTGCTCGGCATCATCTTGGGCCTGATGATGTGCGTCGACCTGGGTGGCCCGGTCAACAAGGCCGCCTACCTCTTTGCCACCGCAGGATTGTCCACTGGCGATGCAGCCTCCATGCAAATCATGGCCGCTGTCATGGCCGCCGGCATGGTTCCGCCCATCGCGCTGTCCTTGGCAACCTTCATTCGCAAGTCACTGTTTACTCCTGCTGAGCAGGAAAACGGTAAGTCCGCCTGGCTGCTCGGCCTGTCCTTCGTCTCCGAAGGCGCCATTCCGTTCGCCGCGGCCGATCCGTTCCGCGTCATTCCTTCCATGATGGCCGGCGGTGCCGTGACGGGTGCTATCTCCATGGCGCTGTCTGTCGAGTCCCGTGCCCCGCACGGTGGTGTCTTCGTTGCCTTCGCTATCGATCCGTTCTGGGCTTACCTGGTCGCAATCCTTGCCGGCGTGGCGGTATCCACCGTCGCAGTCTTGGCCATGAAGCAATTCTGGCCAAATAAAACCTTCCAGCAAGCTGCTCAAAAGGCTGCTCCAGAGTCCAAGACCGGTTCCCAGAACGTGGCGGCATAAACCAAACACTCGTACACTGGATCACGATAAATTAACCACAGAAAGGATAAATTCCATGGCTTCCAAGACTGTAAAGGTCGGCTCCTCCGTAGGACTGCACGCACGTCCTGCCTCCATCATTGCTGACGCTGCCGGCGAATTCGACGAGGACATTTTCCTGAACCTTGTTGGTGAAGATGACGATAACGAAACCGACGCCGCTTCTTCCCTAATGATCATGGCCCTCGGTGCTGAGCAGGGCGACGAGGTCACCGTTACCTCTGACAACGAAGAAGCCGTTGAGAAGATCGCGGGCCTCATCGAGCAGGATCTTGATGCTTCCTAAACGCTGCTGCTCATAACTAGTGTTTAAGCACGATTCGTACGCTCCTCGCCTTGATGGCGGGGAGCTTTTGCGATCCGCAGGCAGTTCTTCGCTGCCCCTGTGAGCAGATTTAACTCGTTAGTGCAGCACTCAATTGCGGCCAGTGTTCGATGGCCTGTCGTTTCCGTTAGGGCTTCTGGGAGGCGTGGCCCAGGGAGGAAGCCAGCGAACCTTTCCTTGTATTCGGGCCAATCGCCCGCGCCGCGGTGGCGCCTTCGGGTCATCGTCGTTAACGCCGTTGTGGTACGGGCAGCAGGTAGCGAGATTAGCGGCATTGGTATTGCCACCGTGCTGCCAGCTTTCTAGGTGGTGGATCTGGCACTCATCCGCAGGATAGTTGCACTTTTCCCAGGGACATACGGGATTGACTGCGGCAGCCATCAACCGCTGCTTCGCGTTGGCGAACCGGGACGTGCGGTACAAATTGACCGGTCCCTCAACGGGATGCACAAGCGTGATGTATCCGTGATCGCTTAAAACCCGGCTCACGAGGTCAGCACCACTGATTCGCGAGCCATTGGTGAGCTGCAGGGTTATTTCCTCGCCATCGCCGTCAACGATGCGATCGAGCTCGTCCAAGGTGATGACCACCTGCGTGCTCGCAGTGGTGCGCGCCCCAGATTTCCCGCCGAAGAAGATGGACTTAACTGAGTCCAGTGGGCTCTGGTTATCAAGGGCGGCGTGCATATCGGCGACATCGGCGGATTCCCCGGTAATGGTCAACGACCACGGTCCGCGCGGCCGGCGGGTAATGCGCACTCCTTTCTTGGGAGTGCGGGGCGGTTGGAGCTCCCGCAACATGGCGCGCGCCCGTTTGCGCAAGGCCGTGGCGCTGCCGCGAAATTTACACAACTCGGAGCGCACGGCCCAGGCATCGCGCTGGGTGCGAGCGCGCAGTGCGAATTTCTCGATCAGGGTGAGCACGTCTAGTGGGTGCGTCGTCGAGCGGGCCGTGCGTTGCTTGGCGCTAAAGGCACTGCGGCCAAAATAGATATCGCAAAGCTGCACCACATCGCGCGCGGCGACGTCGCTGGCACCGCGCTCCACCAAGTCGCGCTCGCTTAAGCCCTGGGCGGCGGCGATGATGTCCATCCCCTGGCCCAGCGCGGATAAGTAACGGTCGAGTGCGTTCATGCCGCCTAGTACAGCGCAGAACCCGGCGCAGCCGCGACCGCACGCACGAAGGCCTGTGGAATAGGCTGCAAACCGTACCGCTATGGCCCTATTTCGCGGCGGGTTCAACAAAGTTATCCACAGAATTTAGTATTTAGCGTCGTGGCCTTCGCCCACGGTTTCGTACAGCTTCCGCATGATCGGATAGGCAACGATGATGCCGACCGAGCCCCAGGCGATGCCCTCCAAGCTCACCCCGCCCACGGTCAGCGTCAGGTTACCGATGCCCGCGATCAAGGCCACCGCGGCCGCGGTCAGGTTCACCGGGTTATTGAAGTTGACCTCATTATCCATCCAGATGCGCACGCCCAGCATGCCGATAAGACCGTAGAGCACGAGGGTTGCCCCACCGAGCACGCCGGTAGGGATGGTGAAAATCAGCGCGCCGAACTTCGGGACGAAGGCCAGCAAGATTGCGGTTAAGGCGGCGACCCAATACGCGGCGGTGGAATAGACGCGCGTGGCGGCCATGACGCCAATATTCTCGGCATA
The DNA here is from genome assembly GCF_040225815.1 of Corynebacterium sp. KPL2895. Taxonomy (NCBI): domain Bacteria; kingdom Bacillati; phylum Actinomycetota; class Actinomycetes; order Mycobacteriales; family Corynebacteriaceae; genus Corynebacterium; species Corynebacterium sp. KPL2895. Next base: position 72,102 of record NZ_JBEHFY010000005.1, on the reverse strand, counting down.
GGTGGTGGTACCGGAGCCGCCGAAGCCGCCGGCGAGGGAGGAAGCGAGGCCATCGGCAATCAGCGCATCGCCGGCAAGATCGTCTAAGTCGCGGTTGGTCATCTCGGAGACAGCCTTAACGTGCCCGACGTTTTCCGCAATCAGCACCACGAGCACCGGCAGGGCCACGGCGATGGCCGAAAGATGGAACTCAGGGGCATGGAATTCGGGCAGTCCTACCCACGGGGCGGCATCGATGGCGGCCTTGGCATCCTCGCCCAAGTTGCCGGTCAGGGCGGCGAAAATCCAGCCGACGACCACTCCGATGAGGATGGACAGGCGCGATACCATGCCGCGCCCGGCCACAGTGGCCAAGAGGATGACCAGCAGCGTAATGCCTGCTACCAACGGCTGGCTGGCGAAGTTTTCGGCCGCATTCGGCGCCAAGTTGAGCCCGATGAGCGCGACGATGGCGCCGGTAACCGCCGGTGGCATCACAGCATCGAGCACCCGCCTGCCAGCAGCCTTGACCACGAAACCGACCGCCACCAGCACCAAACCGGTCACCAGAATGGATCCGGCCTGCGCCGCAATCCCGTATTGCTGCGAGGCGGTCAGCGGAGCGATGAAAGCAAACGACGAGCCCAAGTAGGACGGCAGACGATTGCGCGTAATCAGCAAGAAGAGGATGGTGCCGATGCCAGAAAATAGCAGCGTGGTATTGACCGGAAATCCGGTCAGGGTGGGCACCAACAGCGTGGCACCAAACATCGCCACCACATGCTGCATGCCGATGCCAATGGTTCGGCCCCAACTTAGTCGTTCCTCGGGCGCGACCACGGCGCCTGGTGCAATCTTCTTACCGTCGCCGTGGACGGTCCAACCTAGTATGCTCACGAACCACCATTATGGGCCATGGAGCACGAATTTTAGGAATCTTCCTCCACGATGAATTCGGCGAGCTCGCGGGCGGTGGTGGCGGGCAGGCGGACATCGACAAGCGTGCCATTTTCGGTATATTCCTCGCTGCGCACGGTGCCCTCGGCGTGCACGCGGGAGACGACATCGCCGCGGGTGAAGGGAACCTGCAGCTTAACGTGGCTATCGCGGGAGTTGAGGAAGAGCTCCACGCGCGCGCTCAGCTCGTCGATGCCCTCCCCCGTGCGCGCCGAAACATAGACGACGTCCTCATGATCCAGGACGTGGCGCAGCTCCGCGAGCACGAGCGGATCGGCCTGGTCGATCTTGTTGATCACGATGATTTCCGGCGGGGCCTGCTCACCAGTCTCGCTGACGATATCGTAGATGACTTTATTGACCGCCTCGATTTGCTTGAGCGGGAACGGGTCCGATCCGTCGACGACGTGCAGCATGATATCGGCGGCGAGCACCTCTTCCAGGGTGGATTTGAAGGCCTCCACCAGCTGGGTGGGCAGGTGGCGGACGAAGCCGACGGTATCGGTGAAGACGACCTGGCGGCCATCGGCAAGCGAGGCGCGGCGCGTGGTGGGATCCAAGGTGGCAAAAAGCGCGTCTTCAACAAGCACGCCCGCGTTCGTCATGGCATTAATGAGCGAAGATTTGCCGGCGTTGGTGTAGCCTGCGATGGCGATCTGAGCGATCGTGGAGGACTGGCGCCGAGAGCGCTTGACCTCGCGGGCGGTTTTCATCCCGCGCAATTCCTTGCGCAGGCGCGCCATCTCGGTGCGGATGCGCCGGCGGTCGGTTTCGATCTTGGTTTCACCGGGACCGCGCAGGCCCACGCCGCCATTAGAACCGGCGCGGCCACCGGCCTGGCGCGAAAGGTTGCCACCCCAACCGCGGGTGTGGGTATAGAGGTATTCCAGCTGTGCTAGCGAGACCTGCGCCTTGCCTTCCTTGGACTTTGCGTGCTGGGCAAAGATGTCCAAGATGAGCATGGTGCGGTCGATGACCTTGGTATTTAGCGCCCGCTCGAGCGCCGTGAGCTGGCCGGGGTTTAGCTCACCATCGCAGACGACGGTATCGGCCCCAGTGGCCTCGACGATATCGTGGAGCTCTTTGACCTTGCCCGAGCCGATGAAGGTGCCCGGGTCGGGTTTATCGCGCTTTTGGTAGATCATTTCGACTACGTCGGCGCCGGCGGTCTCGGTTAGGGCCGCCAGCTCATCCATCGTGGCTTCGACCTCCGCTACGGTGCCTTCGGTCCACACGCCCACGAGGATAACGCGCTCGAGGCGCAGTTTTCGGTATTCCACCTCGTAGCCATCGGTGGTGTCCTCGGCGCGGATGGAGGTCTCGCGGGTAACGCGGCGGAAGGCGTTGCGCTCGGCCAAATCTAAATCGCCGCTGGTCGGCGTGGTTTCCTGCGTGGTATCCGCGTGGTCGCGGAAGGCCTGGGCGAGAAGTTCGTCCTTGCTCGCGGAGCTATCAGAATTCTGCGGGGAAAATTTGTTCATATTGCTATCTATTTTGGCACGTTAGGCGGCTAAACGGGAATTGCGGTTTCCGGGCGTACTGGACAAAGCGATACAATGGTGGCTATGGAAACGACGCAGCCTAGGCCAACGACTACTACCCAGAAAAAGAATACCGAAATGCAGGCCATCGGCTTGGATTTCGAACGCTGGCAGGACGCGGTCGAGGCAGCCATCGCCACGGACCGCCTTGCCGTAACCGGTGAGGTCCGAGGTGGCCAGCTCATCCAATACGGTGATCCTTCGGGCGCCCAGCTTAATATCTTGGCGGTAGAGCCCTACGCCACCTTTATCGGTTTCGATGCGGTCACGCAGGGTTTTGCCCACGTAGAGATGTTTAATGACGTGCTAGCGATCATGGACATCATCGATCCATTCGGCACGCCGCTGGCCCAGGTCACGGCGAATCTCGCGCAGGGTCCACTGTTGGTAGAAGAACCGCGCCAGGACTGGCAGCAGGTATCGCTGACCGCAATGGGGCTTGATATCACCACCTACGACTCCCCTTCTGCCTACGAGGCCAAGACCGGTGAGTACCCCGCCCTTTTTGACTCCGAAGGCGCACGCGTCATCGCCTCTGGCTCCGGCGCGCAGGCCCCCACGCCCGCCGCCACCTTTGCCGCCCGGGTGATGGAAGCCGAATGGCGCACCAATGAACTCACCGGCGAAAAGTTCGCGCACCTCGTCATGGACGGGCTTTTCCCCTTCGATCTCTGCCTGCCGGCGGACCGTGGCGAATTGCCGGCCAAGGATTCCGTGATCTCCGGTACGGCCCTGCTCACCGCCGCTATTGACATGCCGTCCGGCGGCTGCGGCGATGGCGGATGCGGTTGTGGATCCGGCGGTTGCGGCTGCGGCGGACACTAGATTTTTAGGCCATGCCTTTCCTTAGCGATCCGCAAAACCGGAGGATACTTGTCTTTATCCTGCTTGTCCTTTGCGCGATCGCGATCGTTGTAACGCTAAAACTGCCCGGCCTCATCATCGCCGCCATGCTGGTGGGCGCGGGCTGGTTCATGCTGCGCACGCGCCCCGATACCGCGGAAAGAAAGGCCCTGCGCAGCTCCATTTCGCTTTCGGCGGACGATATCCAGGACGTCATCGCCGAATTCGAGGAATTCGAAACGTCCACGGAGGCCGAGCCGCTTGCGGATCGCACGCTGTACCGGCCAGCACTGCTGGACCTCGACTGTTCCCACCCCGCCATCGATGCGTTCCACTACGAATTGGCTGGGGCGCGCCGCTTCCTCCGCCGGCTCAATATCCGCGTCCACGCCCACGGCATGCGCACGCAGGACTTGGAAGCCCTCCTCCGCGTCACCGATGAGCGCGCCCGCGAGCTGAAAGAATCCTGGCTGGCGGCCCGCCGCGCGGCCTTCCGGCTCGGCCCGGATTACCGCACGCGGCAGATCGACGACGAAAACTAAGGCCCTTACAGGCTCGTTTCGCCCGTCGCGACGATGGCGGACGGGCCCGTCAAGCGCGTGCCGCCATCATAGACCTCGACGGTGACCTCGCCGCCGGGAACGTGGACATGGACGGTGCCGAGGGCTTGGGCGGCATCGGCAAGCGCGGCGGTAGCTGCCGCGACCGTGCCCGTACCGCACGACTGCGTCTCCCCAACCCCGCGCTCGAAGACGCGCATATGCACGTGCCCCTCCCGCAGCGGGGTCACCAGCTCAAAATTCACCCCGCCGGGAAAGAAGGACTCGTCGTAGACCGGCGCCGTGAGGTCCTTGGCGGCCAATGCTTCCGGTTCGAGGCCTGGAATGACGGCGGCGAGGTGCGGGTTGCCCATATCCACCCCGAGGCCGGCGTAGGACTCACCGCCCACGGACGCGGTAGATACCCCGGTCACGCGCGCGGGCCCCATCTCCACGGTGACGCTAGCGGCAGTGGCATCGCAGGAATGCACCGTTACTTGCTTGGCGCCCGCCCGGGTGCCGATGGTGAATGCGTCCTCGCTAACCAAGTCGTGCGAGCGCAGCCAGTGGGCAAAGACGCGGGTGCCATTGCCGCACATTTCCGCCACGGACCCATCGGCGTTGCGGTAATCCATAAACCAGTCGGCGGAATCCACCCCGTCCGGAAGTGCCGCCAACTCGCCCGCGTCCACGAGGGCGCCGGCGCGCACAACGCGCAACAGGCCATCGCCGCCGATGCCCGCCCGGCGGTCACACAGCGCCACCACGCGCTCCGGTGCAATCGGCACGTCGGCGTCGAAGTCTTCTACGATGACGAAGTCATTTTCAGTTCCATGGCCTTTGGCAAATTTCATGCCTTCTACCCTAGCGCCGAAGCGCGTGCAAAGCCTCGGCGGTAGTATCGCCCGCGGCATCGAGCCAGGTAATGCGCTTATCGCGGTTGAACCAGGAACGCTGGCGGCGCACGTACCGGCGGGTGCCAGTAATCGTGCGTTCTACCGCATCCTCCCACGTCAGCTCGCCGCGCTGGGCTTGTAGCACCTGCGCATAACCAATCGCGCGGCCGGCGGTGGAATCGGCCACAAGCCCCTTGTCCTGCAGGCGCTCTACTTCTTCGACGAGGCCTTGCTCAAACATGAGGCGCGTGCGCTTTTCGATGCGCGGGTTCAACCACTCGCTATCTGTGCGCAGCCCCAGCAGCTTGGTTCCCCACCGAGGCGGGCCATTCTTCGGCGGCTGGCTGGCCTTAAAGGGCTTGCCGGTCAGCTCGATGACCTCGAGTGCCCGGACGGTGCGCCGGGGGTCTTTGTCCTCAATAATGGCGGCTGCGGCCGGATCGACGCGTGCCAGCTCGGCGTGGAGTGCGTCGGTTCCGATATCGGCGCGGCGGGCCTCGTATTTGGCACGGACCTGCGGGTCGGTGGGCGGGAATTGCCAATCATCCACCAACGCCTGGGCATAGAGCATGGATCCGCCGACGAGGATGGGCGTCTTACCGCGGGACATGATGTCCTCGATATCGCGCAAGGCCGCCTGCTGATAGCGCGCCACGGAGGCGGTTTCCGTCACGTCCCAGACATCGAGCTGGTGGTGCGGAATGCCTTCGCGCTCTGCGGGGGAAAGCTTTGCGGTGCCGATATCCATGCCGCGGTATAGCTGCATGGAATCGACATTGACCACTTCCCCACCCAGTTCATGGGCTAGGGCCAGCCCGAGCGCAGATTTGCCGGAGGCGGTGGGGCCAACTACTGCGATGGGGCGCATATTACCTCCCAACCAGCCACGTAGCGGCCTACTCCGAGGGTGGCATCCGTCGCCCGCACCTGCGCGCGCTTGGGCGTGCAGCCAGCAAGCTCCAACCAGAGCTCCGGCTCTTCCACGCCACGTTGCTGAAGCCACTCGGCATTGCTGCTTGCCGATGCCCCCATCAGCACCTCCTCGCACCACCGATGCGCCTCCTGCGCGCCGGGGATAAGGGCCAGCGGTGCCCTCTCGGTAAGACCTGCGCTGCCGTCTGCGACCACAACGCTCAGGACCTTAGGGTCTGGCGCGCCCAGGCGATCGCGGCTATCGCGGACCGTTATCTGTGGGACCGTGGATAAGACGTAGTGGGCCATGATCTCTGGCAGGTAGCTTCCGGCGCCCACGTGCACCTGGTGAGCACCCCATGCGCGCAGGCTTCCGGTATGGCTGGTATGCCAGCGTGGAGAGCGGGATCCGATAATTTCTGCCTCGTTAATGCCGGCGGCAGCGGCTTCAACCGCGAGCGTGCGCGCCGCCGCGAGCAGTGCCCGCGAGGCGGCGTCGTTGGGAGCTAGCTCGACTGCCAGCGCCGGCGAGGCGGGCATAACCATGAGATTGAACATTATTCCTCCATACTATCTACCCAAGAGGAGGTAATTAAATAGATTCTAGGCACACAGCGATTTTTCGCGGTAATGTAACCAGTGATTTCATCCGGCAGCCGTGACGCGCGGCGATATATGTCTAGGAGGGCTTTCCATGTCTCCCACCCCTACTCCAGGTTCCATGCCCAAGAAGGGCCCCCGCCCTACAGCCAAGCCCGTGCCCGTTCAATCTCCGAGCAAGAACGATCCAGCCAAGTGGGGGCGCGTCGATGCCGATGGGTCCGTCTTCGTTTCCGCCCCCGAGGGCGAGCGCAAGATTGGGGAATGGCAGGCAGGCTCTGCGCAAGAGGGCCTCGAGCACTTCGGCGCCCGCTATGACGATCTAGCCACCGAGATCGAGCTTTTGGAGGCTCGCCTGCGCGCCAACCCCAGCGAAGCCGCAGGAATCAAGCAGACGGCCGCGGAATTGCGCGAGACCCTGCCTACCGCTGCGGTTATTGGCGATATCGCCGCATTGGATCGCCGCCTGGGCGCGGTTATCGATCACTCCGTTGTGGCCGGGGAGCAGGCGCAGGCGGATAAGGAAAAGCGCCGACTGGATGCCATTGCGGCGAAGGAAAAACTCGCCGCCGAGGCGGAAGAGATTGCCGAAAATTCCACCGAATGGAAGGCCGCCGGTGACCGCATCCGCGCCATTTTGGAAGAGTGGAAGCAGATTAAGGGCATCGATAAGAAGACCGATGACGGCCTGTGGAAACGCTACTCTCGCGCCCGCGATGCCTTCAATAGGCGCCGCGGTTCGCACTTTGCAGAACTCGATCGCGCCCGCGCGGCGGCGCGAAAGAAGAAGGAAGAACTCGTCGAGCGCGCTGAAGCCATCCAGGACTCCACCGACTGGGGCCCTAGCGCCCGCGCCTACCGCGATCTCATGGCGGAGTGGAAGGCGGCTGGCCGCGCCCCACGCGAGGTCGATGACCAGCTGTGGGCAAAGTTCCGCGCGGCACAGGACCGCTTCTTTGATGCCCGCAATGCCGTCAACGACGAGCGGGACCGCGAGTTCGCCGAAAACGCCAAGGCAAAGGACGCGCTGCTTGCGGAATACGATAGCCTGATTGACCCATCGCAAAGCATGGACAAGGCCAAGGCTAAGCTGCGCGAGCTGCAGGAAAAGTGGGAGGAAATCGGCTTTGTGCCCCGCAATCAGGTGCGCGAGTACGAATCCAAGATCGAGCAGCTAGAAAAGCGCGTCACCCAGGCGGAAGAATCCGAATGGCGGCGCACCGACCCTGAAGCGCAGGCTCGCGTGGCCCAGTTCCAGGCCAAGGTGGAAGACTTCAAGGCCCAGTCCGCGGCCGCGGAAGCTAAGGGCAAAGAGAAGAAGGCCGCGGAGCTGCGCGCGCAGGCGGAGCAATGGCAGGAATTTGCCGATGCCGCTGCCAATGCCGTCAACGATAAATAGTGCACCTCGTTCAGATTGCGCGCCCCACCCAGGTATCCGAGGCTGAACCGGCGGATTGCATCCGATCCTTTGTTTTCTGGGCAAACCTGGCGGCGCAGGAAGCCAGTGGGGATGCGGCGGCCTCGACCTCGCCTAGCCGCGTGGTGCACCGCCTGCAAGGTTCGGGCGAATCGCAGACCTACCTTTTCGCCGTGGTCGATGCGCCGGCGACGCTCGGTCCTGTCTCCGAGCTTGGCCTGCCCCAAATCCCCGCCACCGCACCGAGCCCCGAGCTGGACTATGTAGGATTTATCCACATTAGCCTGCCGCTTTTAGAAGAGCGCAATGCCGCGGAAATCGAGTGCGTCCTCTGCGATCTGCCACTGCCCGGAGAACCCCTTGATGCCAAGGGGCAGAAGGTGGCTACCTGGATGGGAGATACCGCCTTAAAGATCACCCAACAGCTCGGCCGCAGCGTCGCGCACGTGGGTCTGCTGCACCCGCCGGAGACTTCGCCGGAGTACGACGCGATGGCGGAGGTCTATCAATCCCTGGGCTTTACGCAGCGCCATAGTGAGCGGCAACTAACCATCGATATTCCAGAACAGTCGGCTGCTGCCCTCTTTCCGCCTGGGCTTTCGGCCGCGGTATGGCAGGACTATGCCATTCCGGAAGAACACATCGACGATGTCATGCGCCTTTTAACGGTCGCCTCCGCAGATGCCGATACCGGCACCCTGTCCACCGAACCCATCGTGTGGTCTCGGCAGCGATTGGAGGAGGCGCACCAACGCCTGCGTTCGCGGCGCGGACATACGTTGCTCGTAGCGCTCATTGATGACGCCGGCGACATCGTGGCGCTCACGGAACTGGCGCGCCATGAGGCTGCGGATCCGGAGGTCTGCGAATGGACCCTCACCGTCACCGACCGCGACCACCGCCGGCAAGGCTTAGCACAATTGGCAAAACTCACCGCCCTGCACGAGGTCCACCGAGCGTGGCCGCAGGTGCGCCGCTGCTATTGTTCCGTCGCCGCCGGTGACGCAGCTATGAACGCGCTATATGCACGGCTCGGGGCGCGGGAAATCTCCCAATCCTCAGCCTGGGAGCTGCACCTTTAGCCCTCCTGCTGGTGACGGTGGCGCTCGGCGGCTTTCTTGCGGCGGTCATCGATAAGCATCTCCTGCGGCTGTGGGGACGCAATATCGGACTGGATTTTGCCTACCTCATCCAGCTGGCCCGCCGAGGCGCGGACCTTCTCCTCGGCCGCGCGTTGCTCCGGGCTGCGGCGCAGGGCGACGAGGCTAAAGCCCAAGAAGGCCAGGAAGGTGGCCAGCATGCCCACCCACATGCCAATGGCCGGGCCGTCTGCGGTGGAGCCGCGGTACCAAAAGCCCCACAGGTTGACGAAGAAAGAAACCGTCACCATCATCCACGCAATCAGCCCGAGGGTGGCGCGGCGGGTCAGCAAGGTCGCCGTCGTCAGCACGCCCACGCCGAGTAGCGCGAGCCACGCGGAGACGGTTTCCATCAGCGAGATCTTCACCCCGTCATCGGTGGTGCCAAAACTCAGAACCTGCCACCCGTGGGCAGAGCCGGCATAAGGAACGATGAGGTAGACAATATAGGCCGCCACAGCGATCAACAGCGTCAGCTGCTGCCCACGCAGATCCATGGTTTGTGCTGCTCGGCGCTCCGCCTGTGCCGCCTCCTGGGCGGCGCTGGTGGTATTTCGCTCTGTCATGGCACCCTAGCCTACTCCCCCGGTTAGCAGCCGCAGGAATCCGCTGTGGCAGCGCCGGCGGGCTTGCCGATGCCCGGCAGTCCCAACCCCACCCCAATGGGAGCGGTAGTGGGGGTTTGGCCCGCCGCCGACATGTCGCCGGCCTTGGTGCGGGTGTGGGTGGCTACTGCGGCATCGGCAAGCAAGAAGAACGAGCCTGCACCGGTGACCTTGGTGCGCACGACGTCGCCTGGGCGAATCTCGGCGGAGATATCCGCGCCGTTGTCGTCGATGGGGCTAAAGTGCACGAGGCGCCCATCGCGAGCGCGACCCGACATGCGGTGGGTCTCATCGTTCTTGCGCCCGCCTTCAGCCTGGACCAAGAGCTCCACCTCAGTGCCCACGAGCTTCTGATTCTCTTCTGCCTGGATGCTATCCTGCAGCGCAACGAGCCGCTCGAAGCGATCCTGGACGACTTCCTTGGGCACTTGGTTTTCCATCTCTGCCGCGGGGGTGCCAGGGCGCGGGGAATACTGGAAGGTAAACGCCGAGGCGAAGCGAGCGCGGCGAACCAACTCCATGGTGTCCTGGAAATCCTCTTCGGTCTCGCCCGGGAAGCCGACGATGATATCGGTAGTAATCGCCGCGTTTGGAATCTTCTCGCGAACCTCATCGAGAATGCGCAAGAACTTCTTCGTGCGGTAGGAACGGCGCATGTCCTTCAAGACCTTATCCGATCCGGACTGCAGCGGCATATGCAGCTGCGGGCACACCGCCGGGGTTTCCGCCATGGCGTCGATAACATCTGAGGTAAATTCTGCCGGGTGCGGGGAGGTAAACCGCAGACGCTCGAGGCCATCGATCTTCCCCACCTCGCGCAGCAGCTTCGAGAAAGCGAAGCGATCGCGCGGCATTTCTGGATCGGCGAAATTCACGCCATAGGCGTTGACGTTTTGGCCCAGCAGGGTGACCTCAGAGACGCCCTGGTCCACCAGCGCTTGTACCTCGGCCAGGATATCGCCCGGCCGGCGGTCCTCTTCCTTACCGCGCAGGGAGGGAACGATGCAGAAAGTACAGGTGTTATTGCAGCCTACGGACACCGACACCCAACCCGCGTAGGCGGATTCGCGCTTAGCGGGCAAAACCGAGGGGAACGCCTCTAGCGAATCGACGATTTCTACCTGGGCTTCCTCGTTATGGCGGGCGCGCTCGAGGAGGGTTGGCAATGCCGCCATATTGTGGGTGCCGAAGACGGCATCCACCCACGGTGCGTTGTCAAGGACAGTGTCCTTATCCTTTTGCGCAAGGCAACCGCCCACGGCAATTTGCATGCCTGGGTGGTTCTCCTTCGTCTTCTTCAATGCGCCCAGCGTGCCGTACAGGCGCTTGTCGGCGTTTTCGCGGACTGCGCACGTATTAAAGACGATGAGATCCGGCTCCGTGGCCTCGTCGGCGGCCGCGTAGCCAGCTTCCTCAAGCAGGCCAGAGATGCGCTCAGAATCGTGCACATTCATCTGACAGCCGAAGGTTCGGACTTCATAGGTACGGGTTTCAGGAATTGTCTGCTCCACGTCGGCATAGTCTAGCCATCACCCAGAACAACTCATAACCGTCGCTGCTAGGCGCCCATGAAGACTGGAAGATGAGACCAGGGCGTGGTGCACTGCGTTAGGGTGCGCACCCGCTGTGCGTGGGGATGCGCGCGCGAGTGCCTAGGTTAGTGTCCCACTAGGCGTACGGATTTAAGGAGAAGACAGCTCCTCGCAACGCTCCTCGAGGGCGCTAATGGCAATGTTCAAAGACATTCCCTCGTTGAACCCACGGCGCGCCAATACGCCTACGATTCTGCGCAGCTCCTTATCCCGTTCCTTCCTATCTGCAGGAACGGATTTCAGGCTGCGCGCCTTCTTTTCCGCCAAGGCTCGGGCCATAGCTTCTTCATCGGCGGCATCTATCTGCTCGAGGGCTTCGTCTCTATCCGCTTGGCTTACGCCCTTGTCTCGGAGCTCGCGGTCGAGGACGCTGCGCGATTTCCCCCTCCGCTTGTGCCGCTGCCGCACCCATTCGGCGGCAAAGGCAGCATCGTTAATGAGGCCCGCATGCGCTAAGTCATCGAGGACATCTTCAACCACCTCGGGGTCGAATTCGGCTTGTACTAGACGGTCATACAATTCCTGACGGGATCGCGAACGTTGATCCAGCAAACCCAAGGCGCGGGAACGAACCTTGGATTTTGCCTCCTCCGCCTCCCGATCAAAAAGCCCGCCCCCGGCTTCTCCTTTTTCATAGGCGGCAAGGGCCTGGCGGAGTTGCTCTAACTTTTCAGGGGCGGGTTGATTCATAGCGCGGGTTAAAAGCGATGGGATTGCAGGTGGACAGGATTAGTCGTCATCGAAGTCGACGTTCGGGACCAAATCTACGGATTCATCCGTCAATGGGTCATCGGAGCCGGGGACATCCATGGCGGTAGCTTCTTCACCATTTGCCGCCTCTTCCCCAATGCCGAGCTTCTGGAAGATCTTCTTTTCGATCTCATTGGCAAGGTCTGGGTTGTCCTTAAGGAAGGAGCGGGCCTTCTCCTTACCTTGGCCCAATTGATCGCCTTCGTAAGTAAACCAGGAGCCGGACTTGCGGATGAAGCCGTTTTCTACGCCGAGATCAATGATGGAAGACTCCCGAGAGATACCCTCGCCGTACATGATGTCGAACTCGGCGATCTTGAATGGTGGGGAGACCTTATTCTTTACCACCTTGAGCTTTGTGCGGTTGCCAATGGCGTCTTGGCCATCCTTCAGGGTCTGGATACGGCGGATATCGCAGCGCACGGAGGAATAGAACTTCAGCGCCTTACCACCGGTGGTGGTCTCCGGGGAACCGAACATCACACCGATCTTTTCGCGCAGCTGGTTGATGAAGATTGCGGTGGTACCGGAGTTGTATAGCGCACCGGTCATCTTGCGCAAGGCCTGGGACATAAGGCGAGCTTGCAGGCCCACGTGGCTATCGCCCATCTCGCCTTCAATTTCCGCCTTTGGGGTCAACGCCGCCACGGAGTCCACAACGATAATGTCGATGGCGCCGGAGCGCACCAGCATATCTGCTATTTCTAGGGCCTGCTCACCAGTATCAGGCTGGGATACGAGGAGGTTATCGGTGTCGACACCTAGCAGGCGTGCATATTGGGGGTCGAGGGCGTGCTCGGCATCGATAAACGCTGCAATGCCGCCGTCTTTTTGCGCCGAGGCAATTGCGTGCAGTGCCACCGTCGTCTTACCAGAGGACTCTGGGCCATAGATTTCCACAATTCGCCCGCGGGGAAAGCCGCCAATACCCAGTGCCACGTCGATTGCCGTGTTGCCGGAAGAAATGGCCTTGATGGGCGGGCGGTCATCATCGCCCAAGCGCATAACGGCGCCTTTGCCATAATCCTTTTCGATCATGGCCATAGCTGCATCTAGCGCCTTCTGGCGGTCATCTCCCTTGGTTGCGGCTGAGGATGATTTCTTTTTCGTTGCCATTGTTATAAATCCTTATCTCGTACGACACTGCGTGAACACTTAATTAGACTGCTGCAGAGCCCTAAATGGTTCCGCCCTCATTGCAATCCCACTGTAGTCGCCCACACCGACACTCCAACTAGAGTACATACATCTGTTCGAATATCGAAAATGGACACGCATTTTCAGCTTTTCTCAGTCCCTATAAGGTTGGGTAATCTACGCCGAGACGGCGCTCTTGGGGGACATCGAAGTCATCGCACAGCCCTATCCATACACGGCGGGGATCGACGCCACGTTCGATAAGTTCATCCGGCGTTCCATTGAGCGCAGATAAAACATGCGAATGGCTAATCCACGCCCCTTTTGATTCGCCAAATTCATCCACAACCAATTGGTGGTACTCCGTCAATCGCATGCGCGCAATCCTACCCACCACCATGGAAATTTTTCCAAAGCCTTTACCAGGACCCTAAAAATGTTGTACTTGAACAACGTTCAAATATGCATGTCTACAGCGCCTTTACCCAAGATGCTAATCTTTTCCCATGCAGAATAACTCCGTGGCAACCACCATTGCCTATGTTGCGGTATTTACCGCCCTCGTTATCGTTTTAGCCTTCGTTTCTATCCCCGTAGGCACCGCCGGCGTCCCCATCGTCTTGCAAAACGCCGCGCTCATTTTGGCCGGACTCATCTTAGGCGGCAAACGCGGCGGCTACGTTGGGCTCCTATTCCTCTTTCTTGGTTTGGCATTGCCCGTTTTGGCAGGCGGTGGCACCACGCTCCGCGCGCTCGCCGGCCCCACCGTGGGATACATCGTCGGATACGTGCTCTCCCCAATCGTCGCAGGCGCCATTGCTTACCGCGCCCCACGCGGAAAGGGCGGCATGACCATTGTTCTCGCTATCGCGGCCATCGCAGGCCTCCTGGTGCAGTACACCTGTGGCGCGATCGGCTTGATGCTTCGCTCCGGATTGGACGTCGGCCCGGCCATCGCGGCGCAAGGCCCGTTCGTCCTCGTTGACACTGCAAAGCTCATCGTGGCCATCATCATCGCCGTCGGTGTTCACTCCGCATTCCCCGACCTGATGGGTAAGAAGGCCTCCTAGTGCCCACCATCGACTTTTCCTCGGTGACAGTAACCTTTGATGAGACGGTGGTCCTCGATGACATCAACCTCACTTTAAGCGAGCAGAGGATCGGCATCATCGGTCAAAATGGTGGCGGAAAGTCCACGCTGACCCGGCTAATCAATGGCCTGGGTGAGCCCTCCGCGGGTACCGTCACCGTCGACGGCATAAGTCCCAGCGAGCAGGGCAAAAAGGTGCGCGAAAAGGTGGGTTTCGTCTTTTCTGATGCAGAAAATCAGATCGTCATGTCCAACGTGCGCGATGACATCGCTTTTTCGCTGCGCCGTTTCAAGTTATCTAAGGCCGAGCGCACTGCGCGAGTCGATGCCGCCCTAGAGCGGTTCGGGCTTCTAGACTTCGCCGAACGTTCCCCGCACACGCTATCTGGTGGACAGAAACAATTACTCGCCTTAGCCGCCGTACTGGTCATTGACCCGGTGCTCATCATCGCCGATGAGCCAACGACGCTGCTCGACCTTCGCAATCGCGACCGCATTAAGCGCGAGTTCGCACAGCTCGACCAGCAGCTCATCGTGGTTACTCACGATCTGGAATTTCTCACGGATTTTGACCGCGTCATCTGCATCGATGACCACAAGGTTGCCGCCGATGGAGCTCCCCAAGAGGTCATCGATTTTTACCGAGACCTCATGGCGCAACGGCCACTCTAGAAAGTCACCAACTAATGACTCGCCGCAAAACCAATATTCCGCTTTCCGTGTATGTTCCGGGCACGACGGTAATCCACCGGATGAAGCCCAGTTGGAAAATACTCATCCTGTTGGTATTTATCCTGGTTACCAGCATCTTTTTCGACTCTTTGCCGTGGGCTGGCGGCGCGGTAATTGCCGCAGCGTTGACGTATATCGTTGCCCGCATTCCCCCACGGATTGCGTGGAGCCAGCTCTGGCCGCCCCTGATAATCCTCATTCCTCTTGCCGGGTTCCAGTGGTGGGCGAAAGATTTTGGCTACGCCGCCGTGATGTTCCTCAACATCTTGGCCGCCATGATTCTGGCCTTCTTATTAACTCTTACCTCAACGGTCGACGCGATCATGGAGTCCCTGGAGGAATCCCTCCAGCCGCTTAAACGATTCGGCGTCCCAGTAGAGAACATCAGCTTGGCGATGTCCCTGACAATCCGCCTCATCCCCCTCATGTTCGAAACGGTCTATGAGGTTCTCGATGCACGGAAGGCGCGCGGGGCTGGGTTTTCCCCCTCGGCGTTTGTCACGCCCGTCATCATCCGCTCTATTCGGCGCGCTCAGGCCATTGGCGAGGCCCTCCAGGCCCGCGGCGTCGGAGACTAAGGCAACAAAGGCACACGCCCGACTAGCGCCAAAAGCCTCCGCCTTCCCCCACCGCTCGGAGCGGGAAAGGAAAGATCGGAGGCTTTTGCGCAGTTTGCGTAATGAAGAGCGAGGGGTGAGGGAGTTACTCTCCGCGTAGCTCGCGCAGGCGGGCCTGGACGGCGTCATCATTCGACGTCGGCTGAGCGGCCTGATCCGCAGCGGAACCAGAGGCCTTATTGCTCTCGATGGCCTGAGTGTGGTTAGCTTCTACGGACTTCGTGGAGTTCATCTCGCTACGGATCTGCTCCAAGCGGGAGTGGCCGGCCATCTGGATGCCTGCTTGCTGAACCTCCGCCATACGGTTTTCTACAGAATTTTCCGCCAATTCCGCCTGCCCCAGAGCCTTGGAGTAACGGCGCTCAATCTTATCGCGCACGGCATCGAGCGAAGGCGTGTTGCCGCCGGCCGAGAGCTCGTTCATGGAGTTCAAAGACTCAGTAACCTTTTCCTGCATCTTTGCCTGTTCCAGCTGCGATAGCAGCTTCGAACGCTCATCAACCTTCTGACGCAGTGCGGCATTATTGCGTTCTACAGCGCGCTTTGCCTGCTCAGCTTGTTGCAATGCCTGGTCATGGAGCTTCTTCGTGTCCTCGACAGACTCCTCTGCGGTAACCAGCTGAGCGGCAAAGGCCTCAGCGGCGTTCTCGTACTCCACGGCCTTGCTCTCATCGCCATTAGCGCGTGCCTTATCGGCAAGTTCGAGCGCCTGGCGGGTATTGCCCTGCAGCTTTTCAACCTCGGCGAGGCGTCGGTTAAGTTGCATCTCCAGCTGGCGTTGATTGCCAATGACCGCCGCGGCTTGCTGCGATAGCTCTTGATGCTGACGTTGGGCATCTTCGATGGCCTGCTCAATCTGAATTTTCGGATCGGCATTCTCCTCGATTTTATTATCGAACAGTGCCATGAGGTACTTCCAACCCTTAACAAATGGATTCGCCATTATGCTCTAGACCTTTCTAAGGAATGTGGGAATGCGTCGCGTTGTCGTGTTTATAGTAACCCAACGCCTAGGGCTCTGCCGCCACTAATCGCAGGTATCCACCGCGGCTACTCTCTTTAGAGTCGCGCACGCGTTAAAGCTCAGAAGCAGCCGGCGCAGTATGCGCGAGCTCTTCATCCATCGAGGGCAGCGCCATATAACCAGCAGCCTCGATCAGGACATCCGATACAGACGCGTCGAGCGCATGGCACACGGAGGCCAATAGCTCAGAAGAAACTTCCTTGCGGCCTCGCTCGAGCTCCGACAAGTAGCCCGGTGACACGCGGGCAACGCTAGCCAATTCGCGTAGAGTAACTGACTTATCCGCGCGGAATGCACGCAGGGTCAAGCCCAATGCTTCACGCAATAGTGGCTCGGGTGCGCGGGCAGGTTGTGGCGCCGATGGTGCCGCTGCCGCAGGTTCCGCGGCAGTCTGCGCCGAGTGGTCGAGGACTGCTGTAGAAATGTTCATCGTAAGTTTTAACGCTCCTTCGATGAAATTTGTTCCCCACTGGTAGGAAAATTTTTGATGACCGCACCAAGTTGGGCGATCGCTGCTCCTACCGTGGCGTTTCTAATTTCGTTGCGTGCAGTACCCAAGTCGCGCAGGCAATAAGACTGCGCTATGCGGTCGGCAGAATAGATTCCTAAAAATACCGTGCCGGGATCTTTTCCTTCTTGTTTGTCCGGCCCAGCAACACCGGTAAGCCCTATCCCCCAATCGGCCCCAGTTTCCGCGGTGGCGGCGCGGGCCATATCGACTGCGGTTTCACCAGAGACGACGCCTACGCGTTCGATCTCTGAGACTGGTTTATGCAAGAAGTGAGATTTTACCTCGGTGGCATAGGTGATAAGGCCGCCACGCAAGACGGCAGACGCCCCAGGCACCGAAGCGATGGTAGCGCTGGCTAAGCCGGCGGTCAGTGATTCACAAAAGGCCACGGACTCGTGGCGCGCTGTCAATAAGGCAACGAGGTCAGATTCTGTGAAGGTCATTGCGTTTAGCTATTTTGCTTCTGGCCGTCGATGAGATACTGCACACCGGTAACGACAGTTACCACAACGGCCATCCACATGATGAAGGAGGTAGGAATATCCATCCACGAGGGAAGCGGCCACAAGTATAGACCCACGGCGAAGGACTGCAGGACGGTCTTCAACTTGCCGCCTTTAGAGGCCGGGACGACCTTTCCGCGGCGCAGCAGGGCCATGCGCCAGATGGTGATGCCGAATTCTCGGATCAAGATAATGATGGTGATCCAGACCGAAAGCTGATCGACGATATTAAGGCAGACCAGCGCTGTGGTCATGAGCGCTTTATCAGCAATGGGATCGGCAATCTTGCCAAAATCAGTAATCAACCCGCGGGCGCGGGCAATATCGCCATCGAGCTTATCCGTGAGCATTAATGCGGCGAAGACGCCGAAAGACCACCACTGGTGGCCGCCGATGACCAGCCATGCAAAGACCGGAATGAAAACGATACGCAGGCAGGTAAGGACATTTGGCAGATTCCAATTAGAGACCTGCGGATTCACATCCGAGGACTGCGCTGACTGTGCTCCGGGTTGATTCACCCTATACATACTACCCGCTTGGGTTCTGGTCTCGCGGCACACTCCCCCGAGAATTTATACTGGGAGGTATGAAATATTTTGCAGTCAATTATGAATACAACCCAGCCAATCCAGAGATAGCGAAGGTGCGCCCTGCCCACCGCGAGTTTACTGGGAAGTTATTTGATGGGGGCACCATCGTGGCCTCGGGACCGTTCACGGATTCCCAGGGAGGCGCACTCATCATTGTGTGCTTTGACGATGATGACACCCAGGTTGCCGATGTCATCCAGCTGATGAACGGTGACCCCTTCTATCAAGAAGGATGCCTCCAGGGCCGAAGCTTCCGCGAGTGGAACCCGGTCAAAGCCCGCTTTTAGCCCCCTAGTTGGGTAGATCTTCTTTGGGCAGCTCCTCGGCCTTGCCCAAGTAATCCCCGCGGGTATTGCGCACGATCTTATTTCCTTCCTCATCCCAGTCGTAGCGGTTGTGGGAGACAGCCACTACGCCTTGGGTCTTATCGCGCATGTTCTTAATAACCGATGCAAGAACGGTGATGACCAGAACTCCAACGATGACCACTAGCGAGCCGATGGTGGAAATTTCCGGCACGGATTCGATATTGTCGCCGCCATTGATAAACGGCAGGTTATTCTCATGCAATGCGTGGAAAAGCAGCTTGACGCCGATAAAGCCAAGGATGATGCCCAGGCCGTAGGGCAGGTAGACGAGGCGGTCCAAGAGGCCATCGATAAGAAAGTACATTTGGCGCAAGCCCATCAGTGCGAATGCGTTGGTGGTAAAGACCAAAAACGCCTCCGAGGTGATGCCGTAGATTGCCGGAATGGAATCGAAGGCAAACATGACATCGATAAGCCCAATGGACACCAGCGCCACAAACAGCGGCGTGAAAGCAAATTTACCCTTCTTTGAGCCATCGTACGCACGGTGGGTGAGCTTGTCCCCGTGGTACTGCGGGGTAACATCTACCGCCTTGCGCACGAGCTTGATGATGGCCATATCGTTCGGGTTGGTCTCCGGCGCGTCCCGAATCTCATCGATGACCAACTTGATGGCGGTATACAGCAAGAAGATGGCGAAGAGGTAGAAGATATCGGACCACGCCGCGATAACCGCCGCGCCCAGCAAGATAAATACCAAGCGAAAGACCAGGGCGATGATGATACCGATGAGCAGCACCTTTTGTTGATATTTGCGCGGGATTTTAAACGATCCCATGATAAGCGCGAATACGAAGAGGTTATCCACAGAGAGCGCTTGCTCGGTGACATAACCGGTAAAGAACTGGATGCCGTGCTCATGGCCCCAAACGGCCCAGACGACGCCGCCAAAAACTACGGCGACGGCAATATAGAAAAGGGTCCACAGACCCGACTCTTTCAAGGTGGGCTCATGTGGGCTGCGCACGTGAGAATAAAAGTCGAATATAAAAAAGGCTAGAATCACCGCACCGGTGACCAGCCACACCCACAATGGGACGTTCATCGCGAGATCCCTCCGGTCGAATTTACTTTAAGAAAGTGACCGGAGGTCTCCCCCGCCCAGCGACTATTCCTTGCTGGGCCGACACGACCGGGAGCGCCAGGCTACCGTGTTGACGATCTATGCCGTATGTGGGGTACTCCCCTCCAAGACCGTGACTATCTTACACTACTTAGAATGCTCCGGACGATGGGTTATAGGTTGCTTGCACCGTCCGCGTATCGGAATTGGGCGCATCGGGGGCATCGGAAGTAGCAGACTCTGCAGAATCGCCCGCATCATCGTCTGCCTCTTCTTGGTTCATCTCGTCCTGGATTTCCTTGGGAGCCTCGGCAGGATCGGCGCCCTTAATCATCCACAGGATGGTGTCGAGCTCTTCGGGCTTGACCAGAACCTCGCGGGCCTTGGAGCCTTCCGATGGCCCCACGACACCGCGCGATTCCATCAGATCCATCAGGCGACCCGCCTTGGCAAAGCCGATGCGCAGCTTGCGCTGCAGCATCGAGGTGGAACCCAGCTGGGCGGTGACCACCAGCTCGACGGCCTCGAGGAGGTCATCCATGTCCTTGCCAATGTCATCGTCGATCTCCTTCTTCGCCTCAGACTGCTTTTCCTCGGTCACGCCCTCGGTGTAGTTCGGGGCGGCCTGAGATTTAGCGGCCTCGACGACATCCATAACCTCGTCATCGGAGACGAATGCACCCTGCATGCGCACTGGGCGCTTGCCCTGCGGGATAAATAGACCATCGCCCATGCCGATGAGCTTTTCCGCACCGCCTTGGTCCAAGATGACACGGGAGTCGGTCAAGGACGAGGTGGCAAAGGCCAAGCGGGAAGGCACGTTGGTCTTGATAAGGCCGGTGACCACATCGACGGACGGGCGCTGAGTAGCAAGCACCAAGTGAATGCCGGCGGCGCGGGCCTTCTGGGTGATGCGGACGATGGAGTCCTCGATTTCCTTCGGGGCGGTCATCATCAAGTCCGCCAGCTCGTCGACGACGCAGACGATATAAGGGTACGGCCGAACCTCGCGCTCGGAACCTGCCGGGGCCTGGTATTCGCCGGAGACTACCTTGCGGTTATAGTCCTCGATCTTGCGCACGCGCGCGGCCTTCATATCCATGTAGCGCTGCTCCATCTCCTCCACCAGCCATTGGAGGGCCGCGGCGGCCTTCTTCGGCTGGGTAATAATGGGCGTAATCAGGTGCGGGATGCCCTCATACGGCGTGAGCTCGACCATCTTTGGATCGACGAGGATCAGGCGTACCTGCTCCGGGGTGGCGCGGGTCAGCAGCGAGACCAGCATGGAGTTCACGAACGCGGACTTACCGGAACCGGTAGCGCCGGCAACCAGCAGGTGCGGCATCTTCTGCACGGAAAAGGATGTATATTCGCCCTCGATATCCTTGCCCA
Organism: Corynebacterium sp. KPL2895; assembly: GCF_040225815.1. Classification (NCBI taxonomy): domain Bacteria; kingdom Bacillati; phylum Actinomycetota; class Actinomycetes; order Mycobacteriales; family Corynebacteriaceae; genus Corynebacterium; species Corynebacterium sp. KPL2895. Next base: position 51,302 of record NZ_JBEHFY010000005.1, on the reverse strand, counting down.
GGCCAATCAACATTGGGTCCGGGGAAGACGTCATGCTGGGCGCGTCCAAGACCTCGCGCAGGTGGACCATTTCGCGGTCCGGGTTAGGCACCTCAATGCCCACCGCGGACTTGCCTGGAATCGGCGTAAGCAAACGCAGGTTATCGGTCGCTACGGCATAGGCCAGGTTGGATTGCAGGTTCGTAATCTTTGAGACCTTCACGCCTGGTCCAAGTTCAATCTCATAGCGGGTCACCGTGGGGCCACGGCTAAAGCCCGTTACCTGAGCATTGACGTTGAACTCTTCGAAGACATCAGTAATGGCCTCAATGATGCGGTCATTGATCTCGGTGCGTTCCTTCGCAGGCGTACCAGGGGTAAGGAGATCTGTAGAGGGCACCGCATAGTTGTCGTTGCCAAACTGCGCTGGGGCGGGCGCTTGGGGTTGCGCGGCAGGCTGCTCCGCCGCAGCGGATTCTACCTGTGCGCCGGTGGCGGCATCGCGACCAGAGCGCTCACGGAACAGGCGCCGAGCCTCCTCGTGCGCCGAAGACACGGCATCAGATCCGGCCTTGGCAGCACCTGCGGCAGCCGCGCCCGCGGCGGCTCCAGCAACACCTTTGGCTTTGCCAGCGGCACCAGCAACACCAGCCACCCCAGAAGCAGCAGCACCAGCGGCACCCGCGGCTCGACCAGCGCGCGAAGCTGCATCGCCCTTCTTGCGGCCGGCGGATGACCCGCCAGTGGCAGCACCCAAAACGCGGGTGGGCTCGCTTTCTGGCAACGCCGGTTGGGTGGATTCCGCGTCGTCAGTGTAGTCAGCGTCGTCTACTGCTGGGAAGGCATCGGTATCCCCAACCTGGGAGTCCGCGCCGTAGCCCAGCTCTTCGTCGCTGCGGTCCACCGGCTCATAGCCCGCGCGGACTGGGGTGTTGAAGGCGACGGTGTGGTCGTCCTCGGGGACTTCGGCAAGCGACTGCACCGGATAGGAGCTGCCAGTCTTGCGCGGAGTGGACGTGCTGCGGCGCTTCGGGGCGGAGCGCTCGGAACGCTCGCGGCCATGCGCAATATCGTCAATATCGCCAGATACGTGGCCGTAAAGATCGTCTTCGCCAGCATCGTCGTAGTCCGCCTCGCTGCCACCAAAGCGGGAAAAGGCCGAGCGCAGCGAATCCGCAACGAGCTCATAGGCCTCGCGGATGGTAATACCCGTAACCAGCAGCGCGCCGTAAATGATGACGAGGAAGAGCAGGGGTACTGCGACATACGAGGTAAACGCAGCATCCAGAATCCCGCCAATGGCAAAGCCCACAACACCACCGGCCCCGCCCGCGGTATCGGTGGTAAAACCAAGCGGCGGATTACCGGCAAAGATGTGGATGAGGCTCAGCATCGCCAGCACGATGATCGACGTGCCACCGGCAATACGCGGATTGATGCGACCGGATGGACCGTCCATTTCCATCATGAACGAGATGGCCAGCGCGACGAGCGCAATGGGAAGCACCCACGCACCGGCGCCAATGACGTAGCGCACCAGATTACCCACCCAGGCACCCACCTGGCCGGCGACGCCAAACCACACGGTGGCGGCGAGGACGATGGATACGCCAATCAGTACTAAGGCAACCGCATCCGGATTATTGACGCGGAACCCACCCTGGGAAGATGGCGCGGCCTCCTCGGCAGCCTGTGCTTCCTCCTCGGCCGCGATATCACGCGCGCGAGTTACCTTGCTTTTCTTCTTTTTCCCGGCGCTGTCAGAAATTTCCTGTGGCTCCCTTGTTCTCTCGAAATCCTCCGTGCCGTCTGCAGGTGCATCCTGGCTCGGCTTTAAGCCCGCAAGGCCATTTCCTAGGCCGCGGGCGACATTGCCCATTCCGCGCGCGGTGGCACCAAATGCAGAGCCAAGCCCCTTGCCGACGGCCCGAAATGCGCTCCCCGTACGCTCCTGCGTCGTTCCTGCCGCGCGCCCAGACGAGGTCATCTCCAGGGTCTCTGGCACACCGGCGCTGGACTGGCTGCGGCCAGACGGGCGCGACCGGTTGGCTTTCCGGGCAGGCGCGCTTTTCGATGCTCGCGTCTGGTTGCGGCGCGATCCGCGCGAGGAGGCATTTTTGACAGACATGTCATTTACCTTAACCGGAAAACCCCACAAATCACATACGCCACACGCGTGGCACGGTCAGCAAACTGGAAATTATGCAGTGTCTGCGTCAAAATGTTGCCGCCTGGCCAGAAAAAGTGCCTATTTCTAGGCTAGAGGGTTGACATTTCAATGGCGGACTCATCGCCATTGATGGTGACTTGGACAACGTCGCGCCCGTACGCCCACCGCAGTAGTTCCCCGACCTCCCCGCTTACGCGGACCACGCGATCCCCGCGATCGGCTACCCCGTGTTTGTCTGCCACGACGATGCGCGGCATCCCGTCCGGTTGCAGAATCACCGGCTGGGTGGACTTGCGCAGGCTCAATTTGGCCCAGATATTCAAAAAACGGTGCAGCTTCTTCTGCACGGCCACTGAAAAGTCGCGCGGTTCGGTCTCGCCATTGGCGCGGCGGATATCCTCGTGATGGATAAAATGCTCGGCCAAATTCTGCTGGGCATCGAGAAAGCGTGCGGGGTTGAACTTTGCTGGTCCCCTCCCCCAGGCATCGACAAGCTCATCGAAATCACGGCGGGCAACCTTGGCGGATTCCTTTTCCAGGTGGGGCTGCAGGACCGAAAGGAACATGCCCGCGGCGGCATCGGGACGGTTTTCGCGCACCCACAGGTGGGCAACTAAGTCGCGCGTGGTCCAGCCCTCACACAGCGTGGGGGCGTCTGGACCTAGTTGATGCAAAAGCGCGACCATCTTGGCGCGTTCGGAAGATGAAAACGACATGTGCCCCAGCATACCGAGGTCATCGAAATGCTGGGGCACAGAAACTATGCCGGAATTAAATCCTTTTGTAGGAGAGCCTACAGGGACTCGCGGCTGGCGTCGACATCGGCGTCATCGGCAAGCAGCGTGCCTGAATTCGTCGGCACGATAGTGGGCAAAATAACCGGCTCACGCTTGTACTTGGAATCCATGAGCTTGGAGACCTTGCGGCGCAGCTTTTGCACCATCCGGTAGGTGTCATTCTCACCCTCTGCGGCGAGATCGTTCATGGTATTTTCCACCATCTCCGCAACCTCGGGCACAACACCGCGGTCATCATCGGAGAAACCGGTGGTTGCCACGGTTGGGTGCTCGAGCAGGCGGGAGGTGCGGTTATCAATCACACAGGTAATGGATACCACGCCGCCGGCGCCCAGGTTGGTGCGGTCTGCCAAGGTATCGGCATCGACATCGCCCATGGACACGCCATCGACGTAGAGGTGGCCAACCTGCAGCTGGCCGACGACCTCCGCGCGGCCCTTGCGCAGATCCACCACGACGCCGTTTTGCGCCAAGACCGTCCGGTCGCGGGCCACGCCGGTGGAAATCGCCAATTCCTTATTGGCGCGCAGGTGGCGCCACTCGCCGTGGACCGGCATGGCATTGCGCGGGCGCGCCGCGTTGTACAGGAAGAGCAGCTCGCCGGAGTAGCCGTGGCCAGATGCGTGGACCTTGACGTCCTGGTTGGTGATGACGTTGGCACCAATCTGGGACAGCATATTGATAACGCCGAAGACGGCCTCTTCGTTGCCCGGGATGAGCGAGGAAGAGAAGATGATGGTATCGCCATCGCGCACCGTAATCTGGCGGTGTTCGCGGCGCGCCATACGTGAGAGCGCAGCCATCGGCTCACCCTGCGTACCGGTGGTGATGAGCATGGTCTTGTGCGGGGCCATCTTCGCGGCCTCGTCGATGGGGATAATCGTGCCGCGCGGGACCTTCAAAAAGCCCATCTTTTCCGCGATCTCCATATTGCGCATCATCGAGCGGCCATTGAAGGCCACCTTGCGGCCATTGGCCACGGCAGCGTCGATGGCGGCCTGCACGCGGTAGACGTTCGAGGCGAAGGAAGCCAAGATGACGCGCTGCTTCGCATTAGCCACCAAGCGCTTGAAGTTGGCCGGGATATCGCCCTCGGAGGCGGATACACCCGGCACAGTGGCGTTGGTGGAATCGCACAGCATGAGGTCGACGCCCTCGTCGCCGTAACGAGACAGCGCCGGAAGGTCGGTCGGGCGATTGTCCAACGGGGTTTGGTCCAGCTTGATATCACCGGTATGGATGATATTGCCTGCCGGGGTTCCCAGCATGATGCCGAGCGCATCTGGCACGGAGTGGTTGACCGCCCAGAAGCGAACGCGGAAGCAACCGTAGGTCACGTCAGACTTCTCGTTGACCTCGACGAACTTCGGCTTCTGGCGGTGTTCCTTACACTTCGCCGCAATGAGCGCGATGGTGAAACGGGAGGCCACGATGGGGATATCCGGGCGCAGCTTCAGCAGCCACGGGATGGCACCGATGTGGTCTTCGTGGGCGTGGGTGACCACGAGGGCCTTGACCTTGTCGATCTTCTTTTCAATCGGCCCGAAGTCCGGCAGGATGAGGTCCACGCCAGGCTCGCCAGACGATGGGAAGAGCACACCGCAGTCAATGATGAGCAGCTCATCGCCGTACTCAAAAACGGTCATGTTGCGGCCGATTTCGGAGATACCGCCCAAGGCGTAGATGCGCAGGGTATCCTTCGCCTGCTTTGGCGGTTCTGGCAGGCGCTTGGTTAAATCAGCGCCCTGCATGGACTTCGGCACGTTGCGGCGGCCGCGGTTATTGTTATTGCGGCCACGGCCCTTGTCGTTCTTTCCGTTGCCACCGTTGTTGTTCTTGTTATTGCCGCCGTGGTTATTGCCGCCGTGGCCATTACCACCGTGGTTATTTCCTTGGCCATTGCCATTATTGCCGTTTCCGCCACGACCACGACCGCGGCCGCCACGGGAACGCGAGCGGCGGCCGTTGTTATCGCCGTCGTTCTTGTTATCGGCAGAGTTATTCTTGCCAGAGTTGCCCTGGTCCTCATTTCCGGCATTGCCGGCGTTATTGGCAGGGGTCTGAAATACGGGCGAAGCCGCCTCATTGGAGGCGGTCTCAGTTTCCGAAGGTGGACCCGCCTTGCGGGTGACCTTGCGGGAACGGTTACGGGGTTCAGTCATTCTTAAAGGACTCCAGATTGTTCCAAATCACGGCGAAGTACCTCGCGTTCCTCCTCGCTTGCGGCGGTAACAGGAAGGCGGGGATCGCCAACTTCAAAGCCCTGCAGGCGCAGAGCTTCCTTTGCAAATGTCGCTCCGCCCAACCGCGCCTGAGCGCGGGTCAGTGGAAGAAGCGTTGAGTAGTTTATTTCTTGCGCGCGGGCCAAATCGCCCGCATCGAAAGCTTCATAGAGTTCTACCAAGGCACGCGGTGCGGCGTGGCCGATGACGGAGATGAAACCCGAAGCGCCGAGGGATAGCCACGGCAGGTTAATCGGATCATCACCGGAGTACCACGCCAAGTCGGTTTCTTGGATGAGTTCTGCGGCCGCGGAAAGATCGCCCTTGGCGTCTTTCACGGCTTGGATAGTCGGCAATTCCGCAAGGCGGCGGAGCGTATCCGACGCCACTGGGATGCCCGAGCGGCCAGGGATGTCATAGACGCAAATCGGCAGATCCGTAGAATCAGCAACTGCGGCAAAATGCTCGTAGACGCCCTTTTGGGAGGGCTTGGAGTAATACGGAGTCACCACGAGCAAGCTATCGGCTCCTGCGGCGGCGGAAGCTTGGGCAACCTCAATCGAGGTTGCGGTGTTATTGGTTCCAGCGCCCGCACAGATCCGGACGCGGTCTCCTACTTCCTCTTTTACGGCCTTGAGCAGCTCCAACTTTTCGTCCAAGGACGTGGTAGGAGACTCGCCCGTCGTTCCACCCAAGATGAGTGAATCCACGCCGTTGTCTACGAGATGAGCTGCCAGGCGGCGACCCGCTTCTACATCCAGCGCACCGTCACGATCAAACGGAGTGACCATGGCGACGCCAATGCGACCGAAGGTGTCAACGCCAGTCTTTGCTGTCATACCTGTGCTCATAGCCGTCAAGGTTACCCGCTAGGGCACCTTTTGGCCGCATCGGGGTGGCGCGTGTTAAGCGTAAGGGCTTGCGGCCATCTGTGTTCCATCGGCCAACGTGGTGATATGGAAGTCATCGAAAAGCGCGGGTGCTTGCCCCTGCAAATGCTTCAAACACTCCACCGCCACGTGGCGCAATTCCGTATCCGCGTGCTCGGCCGCCCGAGCTCCAATGAAGTGGCGCCACGCGCGGTAATTACCGGTAACGACGAGCCTAGTTTCCGTAGCGTTGGGCAATACTGCGCGCGCTGCCTGGCGCGCCTGCTTCTTTCGCAGCAGCGCATTCGGCTCATCGAGCTTTTCTTCCAAGGCTTCTAGCAGCTCATCGTAGACAAAACGGGTTTCATCGACCGCCTGCATGACCAACCGGCGCAATTGCTCATCTTCTTCCACCAGCTTGGGCAGCGCTACTTGCGTCTCCTTTGGATGCACAAAGCGCTGGGATAGCTGCGAGAAGGAAAAATGCCGGTGTCGAACCAATTCGTGGCTGGCAGAGCGCGAGAGCCCCGTGATGTACATCGTGGCCGTGGCGTGTTCCAATAGCGCCGTATGGCCTACTTCCATGATGTGATGTAGGTAGGCGGAATTCGTAGCGGTGCGCGGGTTGGGCTTGTCAAAAGACTCATAACACGCCCGTCCGGCGAATTCGACGAGGGCCTCGCCGTCAGTCGCCGTGTCATCAGCGCTCCACTGCGTTCCCTGCGGCGGATGAAACTCGGTAGCGGCAATGAGCTGGATTTTTAGCTCACTCGCAGTGGCCATACCGCTACAGCCCCAGGTACTTGTCTAGCCCGACGACCAATCCTGGGTGCTGCGCAATCTCCCGCACGCCGACCAGTACGCCTGGAGTAAAGGAGGAACGATCGTAAGAATCCTGGCGGATGGTCAGAGACTGTCCCTGCGCACCGAAAATGACCTCTTCGTGGGCCACCATGCCGCGGGTACGCACGGCATGCACCGGGATTCCGTCTACATTCGCCCCACGTGCCCCATCGAGGGACTTTTCCGTTGCATCCGGCATCTCCCCCAGGTCGGCGTCGCGGCGCGCCTGGGCAATGGCCTCTGCGGTGTGGATGGCGGTGCCGGAAGGCGCATCCAGCTTGGTGGGGTGGTGGAATTCAATGACCTCTGCGGTCTCGAAGAACTTCGCCGCCTGCTTGGCAAGCACCATGGTCATCACGGCAGAGATGGCGAAATTCGGTGCGATCAGCACGTTGCCAGCACCTTCTTGGCGGGTCCACTGCTCCACCTGCTCCAAGCGCTCTTTATCAAAGCCAGTGGTGCCCACCACGCAGTGAATGCCGTTCGCGATGCAAAACTCCAGGTTCCCCATCACCGAATCAGGCTGGGTGAAGTCCACGATGACCTCTGCGTGATTATCAACCAAGTGCTGCAGGTCATCCCCGCGGCTAATTTCCGCTACGAGCTCTAGATCATCTTCGGCGTTAGCGCCTTCAACAATCGCCTTGCCGACGCGCCCTTGCGCTCCCAAGATTCCTACTTTGATCGCCATTGTGGGCCTCACTTTCTTAACAACTTTGCGTTAAAATTCTACTTGTTTAACTATCCTATCGCGCTCGCTCATGCGCGGCGGGCAGCCCTCCGGACACCAGAAATACCACTGCTAGACTGGCTGCCATGCAGATTTATATTGCTTCCGTTCCAGTAGATGACGTTGCTCGTGCCCACGATTTCTATGTCGATGTCCTTGGCTTCCGCGTAAAAGATGACGTCACACACGGCGATTTCCGGTGGCTGACGGTCACCAACGCCGACGGCGATGGCAGCGTTGAATTGCTGCTTGAGCCCAAGGGCCACCCAGCCGCCAAGACGTACACCGAAGCGCTGAAGGCGGATAATATCCCGGTCACCCAATTCTTGTCGCAGGATGTGGAGAAAGAATACGCCGAACTAAAGGACAAGGGCGTGGACTTTACCATGGAGCCCACCGACGTTGGCCCCTCCATCATCGCGGTCTTTGACGATACCGTGGGCAACCTCATCCAGCTCGTCCAGTTGAAGCGTTAGTCCACACCTTCGCTAGTTTTCTTTGTACAACAATTGCATCACTTCCCCAGTTGAGCCACTTGTGTACCGGTAGAATTGAAAGAGACAACAAGGTAGACAACCTAGGAAGTGGTCACAATGTCTCGATCTACTCTCACCCGCGTTATCGCTGCTGGCGCCGGTATAAGCTGCATGCTCTCATTGGCTGCTTGCGCTAGCCCCAGCGATGACAAGGCCGCCGATGCCTCATTTGCCACGCAGGAGGAATCAACCAGTTCCACTGCAGAGTCGACGACGTCATCGGCAAAGAAGTCAGAGCCTTCTACCACGACCACTGACGATGACCCAACCAAGACGGTAGAAGACACCGCCCCGTTAAGCCACAATCAACAAAAGGCGCAAGGCAATAATCCAAAGCCGACTTTTGGTGGCATGGGCACGCCCTCCCTCGAGGATCAACACCACCTTCCTCCTGGATTGGGTGGCCTCGTTCCCACAGAGATCCGGGTAGCCGCGCACGATTCTTTCACCCGCGTCGTGGTCGACCTTGAAGGAGACGGCGAAGCCGGGTGGTTTACCACCTATACGGATCAGCCCGCCCACCAGGCCTCGGGACTTCCTGTCGAGGTAAAAGGCGCTACATTCCTCAACCTTGGCATCGAGGGCACCCCGTGGCCATCGACGCCAGAGTTGGAGCAAAAGTTCATGGATACTGGCATCACCCCAGGTGCCGGCGTGGTGCAAGAGATCAACTACACCACCACCTTCGAGGCGCAAACGCAGTTGATCATCGGTCTAAAGAAGCAAACGCCGTATTCCGTGACCTTCCTGCAGAACCCCAAGCGCCTCGTGCTTGATTTCCAAAATTAGGTAATCATAGCGAAGGCATAGCAATGGCCCTGTTTCCCAGCATGTGCGGGAAACAGGGCCATTGCTCTAACGAGCGCGCGAGGAATTAGTCCTCAACGGGCACTAGGGAAATCTTGCCGCGGTTATCAATATCCGCGATTTCTACCTGTACCTTGTCGCCCACGTTGACGACATCTTCGACCTTCTCGATGCGCTCGTCGCCACCCAGGTTGGAGATGTGGATCAATCCATCGCGGCCTGGGGTCAAGGATACGAAGGCGCCGAATGGAACGGTCTTGACTACCGTGCCGAGGAAGCGCTCGCCTACCTTGGGCAACTGCGGATTGGCAATGGAGTTAACCTTTTCAATCGCAGCATCCGCTGCTTCGCCGGTTACCGCAGAGATGTAGACCGTGCCATCGTCTTCAATCGAGACTTCAGCACCGGTATCTTCGGTGATCTGGTTGATGGTCTTGCCCTTAGGCCCGATGAGCTCACCGATCTTATTAACCGGAATCTTCACCGAGGTGATCTTCGGGGCCAGGCCAGACATCTCATCTGGGGAATCAATGACCTCAGCCATGGTTTCCAGGATGGTGGCACGGGCATCGCGGGCCTGCTCGAGTGCTTGAGCCAAGACCTTAGACGGAATGCCATCGAGCTTCGTGTCCAACTGCAGCGCAGTGATGAATTCAGAGGTACCTGCAACCTTGAAGTCCATGTCACCGAAGGCATCCTCGGCACCGAGGATATCGGTCAGTGCGACGAACTTTTCCTTGCCCTTAACCTCACCGGAAACCAAGCCCATGGCGATGCCGGCTACCGGCGCCTTGAGCGGAACACCCGCATTGTAGAGGGACAGGGTGGATGCGCACACAGACCCCATGGAGGTGGAACCGTTGGAACCGAGCGCCTCAGAGACCTGGCGGATGGCATACGGGAAATCCTCGCGCGACGGAATGACCGGAAGCAGGGCGCGCTCGGCTAGTGCACCGTGGCCGATTTCGCGGCGCTTGGGCGAGCCGACGCGGCCGGTCTCACCGGTAGAAAATGGCGGGAAGTTGTAGTGGTGCATGTATCGCTTGGATTCGATAGGAGTAAGCGAGTCGATCTGCTGCTCCATCTTCAGCATATCCAGGGTGGTTACACCGAGGATCTGCGTTTCACCGCGCTCGAACAAGGAAGAACCGTGTGCGCGTGGTACCAAGTCAACTTCGACGGACAGGTCGCGGATATCGGTAAGCCCGCGGCCATCGATGCGGAAGCCATCGGTCAAGATCTTGCGACGCACGATCTTCTTCATGACCTCGTTATAAGCAGCACGAATCTGCTTGGAGGCCACTGCTTCTTCCAAGTCCGCGAATTGCGGCAACAGGTCTTGTTCTACCTGTTCCATGTGTGCATTCGTAGCCTCGTCGCGCTCCTGCTTGCCTGGGATGGTCAGCAGGTTCTCCAGCTTCTTGGAAGCAGCCTTTTCCACGGCGTCGAAGACATCGTCCTCATAAGCCGGGAAGAGCGGGAACTCCTGGGTCTCCTTGGCAGTACGCTCTGCAAGGCCGTTCTGGGCCTCACACAGGGTCTTAATGAACGGCTTGGCTGCCTCGAGGCCCTCGGCGACGGCGGCTTCTTGCGGTGCCGGGGCGCCATCGGCAATGCGCTCAGCAACGTTGGTGCCGGCGCCAGCTTCCACCATCATGATGGCGACGTCTTCTTTACGGCCCTTAGTAACGATGCGGCCTGCAACCACCATTTCAAAGAGCGCGCGCTCGTGCTGCTCGTGGTTCGGGAACGCCACCCACTGGCCTTCTGGGTGCTTGTCATCAGCGATGAGCGCCATGCGCACGCCGCCGACGGCGCCGGAGACCGGCAGGCCGGAAAGCTGGGTTGCTGCGGACGCGCCGTTAATGGCTACGACGTCATAGTACTCTTCTGGGTCCTGCGACAGGACGGTGATGACCACCTGCACTTCGTTGCGCAGGCCCTTGACAAAGGTGGGGCGCAGCGGGCGGTCGATGAGGCGGCACGCCAAGATGGCCTCGGTGGAGGGACGCCCCTCGCGGCGGAAGAAGGAGCCGGGGATCTTGCCGGCTGCGTACATGCGCTCTTCCACGTCCACGGTAAGTGGGAAGAAGTCAAAGTTCTCGCGCGGCTGGTTCGAGGCAGTCGTGGTGGCCAGCAGCATCGTGTCATCGTCGAGGTACGTGGTTACGGAACCATCTGCTTGGCGGGCCAGCTGGCCGGTTTCGAAACGAACGGTGCGGGTACCAAAGTCCCCATTGTCGAGGACAGCGATAGCTTCGGTAATACCGAATTCTTCATCGATATTGAACTCTACGGAGTTCTGAACGCTCATCTAGTAAATCTCCTTGAATGTTTTAGGCGATCGTCGGTGCCGCCTTTTCCACATTGTTTTTGACAACGGTGAAAATTCTAACAGAGATTCCGTACTTTTGAGCTACGGCAATTACAAACGCCCCTCTCCTCACAAGGATAAAGTGGGTAATAAAACCACTAATTCCCCTTGCCGCAAGGCAAGGGGAATAATTCGGCCGCAGCCGCGTCGCAATTAGCGGCGCAGGCCCAGGCGGGAAATCAGATCACGGTAGCGATCCACGTTGTTTTCTGCCAAGTACTTCAGCAGGCCACGACGACGACCAACCATCAGCAGCAGACCACGACGGGAGTGGTGATCGTGCTTGTGGAACTTCAGGTGCTCGGTCAAAGTATTGATGCGGGAGGTCAGCAGGGCAACCTGTGCCTCGGGGGAACCGGTGTCGGTCTCGTGCAGGCCGTACTCCTTGAGGATTTCGGCCTTCTTCTCAGTGGTCAATGCCATGAGTATTTCTCCTTTATTTCAGTCCACACTATTCTTCAACGCGCAGCGCCGCCGTGGCGAGCTCCGCGTGCCGCAACTGTCGTGAACCACAGTCGCTAAGCCAAATCGTCATCTTACAGCCAATTAGCGCGGCAAATCAAAACGCTGCACTACTTGGCGCCCACCGTCCGGAAAAGTTCTTCGAGGTAGTCCACGAATTCATGGACGAAGCGTTCGTTGTCCACGCCCACGGCCACCTTCGCGGTAGGTTCCTGGCTCAGCCGGGTTTCATCGGCAATGGTGCGCCCGCGGGTGGGGCCTTGCGTATCCGTTTTCATATTGGTTTCGATGACCTCTACCAACGACGGATCTGCGGCTACCGCCACGGCCAGCGGATCGTGCAGACCGCAACCTCCCAAGTGGGGAGCCGTGGTGGCATAAGCGCGAATGTAGTAATCCACCATATTGGCGAAAACCTCGCCCGCGGTCGTTCCGGTCTCCCGCCAGCGCGCGGTTTCTTTTTCCGTCAAGAGGGTGCGCAAGGTGACATCAAGGCCGACCATGGTGACATCTTGGCTGTGTCGGAAGAGATAATCGGTGGCATCCGGGTCTTGGGAAATATTGGCCTCTGCCCACGCGGAGACGTTGCCAGGAACGGTCAGCGCTCCGCCCATCATGACGATGTGGGCGTTGGCGGCAAAGGTGGTATCGGCAAGCATAGCCTGGGCGATGGTCGTCGACGGACCTGTAGGAATAATGACCAGGTCATCACCGTAATCGCGCACGGCCTGCAAGAGGAAATCCGTGGCCGGCTGCGTGTCCTCGGTCTTACCGGACGGGCTAAGCGCGACCTCGCCCACGCCATTCTGGCCGTGGATGAAGGAGGAAATCTCGCTGGGCTGGAAACCGTCCGGGCTGCGGCCCGCAAAGACCGGGATATCAGACCTATCCAGCAAATCCAGCAGCGCCAGGGTATTGCGCACCGCCAGCGGCACCGTGACGTTGCCATAAGTACACGTCACACCGATGAGCTCAAGATCGGGGTGGGCCAGGGCATAAGCCAAGGCCAAAGCATCATCAATGCCGGTATCAAGATCGAGGATGGCCTTCATTTACTTCTCCTTTAAGAAATAGTCTTCGCTATTGCAGCCCTGCGCGCGAGCATCGGCAGCCAGCACCTTGCGGGCGGCTGCGACGTCCTGGGCCATGGCTTCCAAAAGCTCATCGACGGAATGAAACTTCACCATATCCCGCAGGTGGCCCACGAATTTCACGGTTGCCTCATAGCCATAAAGATCGGCATCGCGGTCCAAGACAAAAGACTCCACGGACCGCTCTTCATCACCAAAGGTGGGATTCGTACCGACGGAAATCGCCGCGGCATAGGCTACTTCGGGCTGCATATCCCCATCGAGGGGCGAGTCAGAATGCACAATAAACCAACCGGCATAAACCCCGTCCGCGGGAATGGCTACGGTATCCGGGAAATACTGATTAGCCGTGGGAAATCCCAGTTCCTTGCCACCGCGCCCCGCACCGCGCACCACGGGACCAGTGACCGTAAAGTGCCGACCAAGCGCCCAATTCGCCGATTCTATTGCGCCCCGGGACAGGCTATGGCGAATATAGGTGGAACAAATCTGCACACCGTCCTCGTCCAAGAGCGGGATGATATCGACGCTAAATCCAAACTCCTCCCCCAGCTGCCGCATGGCTTCCGCAGTACCGCTGGCCCCAGCGCCAAAGGTGAAGTTCTCCCCCACCACCACGTGGTGCGCATGAAGTTTGCCCACCAAGAGGTCGCGCACATAGGGGCGCGGCTCCACCCCCTCAAGCTCCTTGGTGAAGTCAATGACAAGCACCATCTCGATGCCCATTTCTTCCGCGAGCTCCAGCCTGCGCTCGAAGCTCACCACGGATAACGGGGCGCGCTCCGGCAAGAAAACGGAGACCGGGTGCGGGTCAAAGGTCACCATGACGGGGACCTGACTATTCGCCCGCGCATGCTCCACGCAAGCAGAAACGAGCTGTTGGTGGCCGCGGTGCAAGCCATCGAAGACGCCAATGGTTACCGAGGTCGGCCCCACATCCGCGGGGATGTCATCGATTCCGTAACAAATATCCACGGAATCCATCGTAGAGCATAGACTTGTACCCTATGACTGATGCGCTCGCACATTCCGGACTTGTCATTGTTGATAAGCCTGCCGGCATGACCTCTCACGATGTTGTTAGCCGCCTACGCAGGTATTTTCACACCAAAAAGGTCGGCCATGCCGGCACCTTAGATCCCATGGCAACTGGGGTGCTGGTCCTTGGCATCGAACGCGGTACCAAATTCCTCGCGCACATGGTTGCTTCCACCAAGTCTTATTCGGCCACCATTCGCCTCGGCGCTTCTACCACCACCGATGATGCCGAGGGCGAATTTCGCTGGGAAAAGCCCGCAGCAGCGCTTGATCGATCCGCCATCGAGGCCGAGGTTGCCACATTGACCGGTGAGATTATGCAAAAGCCCGCCGCGGTTTCCGCCATCAAGATCAAAGGTAAAAGGGCGCATGAATTGGTGCGCGAGGGAAAAGAGGTAGATATCCCCGCCCGCCCGGTCACCGTCCACAGTTTTGATATTCATGACATGCGCACCGAGGGCGATTTTCTAGACATCGATGTATCCGTGGAGTGTTCCTCCGGCACCTATATCCGCTCCTTGGCGCGCGATATGGGCGAGGCACTTGGCGTCGGTGGGCATTTAACCGCCCTGCGCCGCACGACGGTGGGGCCCTTTGCGCTTGCCGATGCCCACCTCCTCGACGATCTCGCAGAAAACCCCCGCCTGTCCTTGAGCCTCGACGAAGCACTCAAGCGCAGTTTCCCCGTGCTGCCCGTCACCGAGGACGAGGCCGCGGCTTTAGCGATGGGCAAATGGCTCGAGCCGCGCGGGCTATCCGGGGTGCATGCGGCGGTAGCCCCCAATGGCCAGGCCATCGCGCTCATTAAGGAGAAGGGAAAAAGGTTGGCCACGGTCTTTGTGGCGCGGCCGTCTACCCTCTAAACCAGAGCCTTAGAGGGAAGACCAAGGGGACCAGTGCGAACGTTCGGTTTAGGCGGAGAAATCAAGGGCCGGAACCAGCGTGGAAACCACGACATAACCGCCCTTTAGGATCCACTTGCCAGTGATAAACGGCACTGGCGTGGGGCGGGCCAGGATATAAGAAATAAAGGTTCCATCTTCGCGGATATCGATTTCTGCCTGATCGAAATCGAGCCACCGATGCGTCATGGGAAACCACGCCTTATAGGTGGCCTCCTTGGCGCAAAATAGCAGGCGGTCTGGGCAGTGCACCCCCGCCTTTTCTAGGCGCGGCAGCTGCGGCATTTCCCCGGATCGGGCGATCATGGTCAACACATGTTCGGGCAGCCGCTGCGCCGGCTCCGCATCAAGGCCAATGGAGCGAAAATCCGTAGTGGAGGCCACCACCGCTGCGCGCAGGCCCTCCGTATGCGTCATGGATCCGATAAATCCTTCGGGCCACAGCGGCATGCCCCGCTCTCCGCGCATAATCGGGTTAGTACCTGTAAAGCCCAGCTCGCGCAGGGCCTGGTGCGCACACCACCGGGCATCGCCAAATTCGGACTTCCGGATATCGACCGCCTGCGAGACTATGGACTGTTCCTTAGGGTCGAGCTGATCATAGTTGAGTAGGTCGGACTCGCGGGCATCCGTACGCACATAGCAATACCGGGTAGTTTCTGGGAACAGGTCGGGGTATAACATCAATTCACCTCCCCAAACGTCGAAGTAACTGGGTATGGCCACGGGATACGGTGCGGCTGGTTACGCCATTCGCGCGGGTAGCCTAATGAGACTTCGATATGGTCTACCCCATCCACATTCATCTTTGAAGGCATGTGCAAGTGGCCGTAAATGACAGCTTCTGCCTTGTACCGTCGCGGCCACGAACGCGTATGCCGCGAGCCGCTCCACAGGGCAATCTCTGGAAAGCGCAGAACCATCGTAGGTTCTTGCACCAGTGGCCAGTGGTTAACCAAGATAGTTGGGCCCTGTACTCGGGATAAACGCTTAATGGAATACGCCAAGCGGTCCCAACACCATGCGCGCACGTCTACGAAGGGAGCGATTGCTACCTCATCGGTCATGACAAGCTTTTTAGAGTGTGCCTGCTGCACCGCTTCTTCCACCGAGGTACCCGGTGGGCGGAAACTGTAGTCATACAGGGTAAAAAGCGGCACAATCGTTATCCCATTAAAAGCCGGATAGGGGTCCTCTGGGGTGATAACGCCGATTTCCCGGCAGGCGGCCACCAGGTAATCGTATTTTTCGCGCCCCTTGTACTGGTCTTGGGAACGAGAAAATAAATCGTGATTGCCTGGTGCCCAAATGACGGTGTCATAGCGCGCGGCCAAGTCCCGCAAGATGCGCAGGATAAGCTCGCTGCGCTCTGCAACATCGCCTGCCACAATGAGCCAATCGGCCGGATCGGGTGGGTTAAGTTCTGCAATGCGCGCTAAATTTTCACGGATCGCGCCGTGCAAGTCTGCTACTGCCCATAGCGTTGGCATTACCGCTCCCACCCGCCTTGCTCATCATCGTTACGGAGTCTCTCGCTGTAGTTAAATCTGTAGTGCTGTTGCTACTCGTTACAGTCACTGTAGCGCAGGTACTACTCTGCTACTACAGCCCATTTCATGGAATAGAAGCGGTAGACCACGCCAATGAGGCGGAAAGTAATGAATGCAGCCAAGCCGCACCACACGCCGGTAAGGCCCGTGCCCATGGCATGTGCGAGGAGCACCCCGGGCAAAAATCCCAGAAGAACCGAGGCAATAGTCAGGCTGCGCAAGAATGCCGCATCCCCTGCCCCCAATAGAACGCCGTCCAGGGCAAAGACCACGCCACCGGCGATGACCATGCCGACCAGGATCCACCATGGTTGGCTCATGGCATCGATGACCTCCTGAGAGGATGTAAAGACGCGCGGAATGAACCCGGCCCCAGCGGCGAAAACCAAGGCGAGGAAGGCTGAGAAAATCGTAGAATACATCACTACCTTGCTTCCCACGCTGCGCGCGTGGCGCGCCGAACCAGCGCCCAAGGCAGCTCCAGTCAAGGCCTGAGCGGCAATGGCCAAGGAATCCAAAATCAGCGACATGAAATTCCACAGCTGCATCATGATTTGGTGGCCGCCCAACGCGGCCGTGCCCACGCGGGATACCACGGCCGTTGCAGTTAGAAAGGCCACCTGAAAGCTAGCGGAGCGCAAGATAAGGTCGCGGCCCAAGATCAACTGTTTACGCACGATGTGCCACCGAAATTTCCACGAACCTTCGTGCTGTTTATACAGCTCGCGCACGAAGAGGCTCGCGATAATGCTCATCCCCAATACGGTGGCAATGGCAGACCCGGCAAGGCCCCACCAATACACGAATGCGGGTACGGCAATGGCTCCGGGAATCATTCCGGCAAGGGTGAAATAGAGCGGCTTCTTGGTATTTTGCACACCGCGCATCCAGCCATTTCCGGCCATTTCCACCAACGTTACGGGAATCGCCAGTGCAGCGATCCGCAGCCACAGTGCAGTTCCGGCCGCAGTCGTAGGATCCCCGGTAAGCCACTGGGCAAAAACACCGCCGAAGATCCACATGATGAGGGCTAAAAGCCCACCAACGCCCAGGGCCACGTAGGTTGCTTGCACACCTTCTGCCACTGCCTCGGCGCGCTTACCAGCGCCAAAAAGGCGAGACGAGCGAGCCGTCGTGCCATAGGACAGGAAGGTCAGCTGCGTGGTCACCACGGTATGGATCGTGGTTGCCGCGGCGAGCGAAGCCAATTCCTGGGCACCCAGGCGCCCCACCACTGCGGTATCGAGCAAGAGGTAGAGCGGCATCGCGGCCAGGACTCCAAGCGCAGGAAACGCGAGGCCGAAGACCTCGCGTGCGCTTACTGTCGTGGGGGTTGACTGCCTAGTGCTCATCGATGGCACTCACCAGCTCCGCGACGATTCGTTCTTCGCTTCCCGATGTCATGTACCCAGCAGCGGGAATATGCCCGCCGCCACCAAATTGGGTTGCCAAGGCGGCGCAATTGATCGTAGTCGAACGCAGCGATACCGCCCATATCCCAGGCGACTGTTCCTTAAAGACCACACCCAATTCGGTGCCTTCAAGGGCACGCACGAAATCTACTAGGGACTCGACTGCGGAATCCGAATGACCTTCGATATCGGCCAAGCCTGCAACGAGGATGCCCACACCCATTTCACCAGCATGTTCAATGCGCAGTCCTGCAAGCACGCGGCCGACCATCTGCAGATCATCTGGAGTCGTGGCATCGAGCAGATCCGTGGCAATCTGCTTGGTATCCAGGCCATAGCGCATCAAGCGCGTGGCCACATCGTGCATGGCGGGCCTGCCCCACCGGAAGCTACCCGTATCGGTCAAAAGACCCGCATACAGGCAGTGTGCGATGCTGCTTTCGATTTGCACCGACAGCATATCCAGGATGGTCAATATGGCCACCGTGGTGGACTCGCACTCTGAATCAACCAAGTTCACTGAGCCAAACCCGAGGTTGGACGAGTGGTGGTCGATGCACAGCACGCGCCCTGCCTCTGTCAGCTCGGCGATATCTGCAGAAAACAAACCAGTGCGATCGATCGACCCACAATCCACGGTGACATAAAGGTCATATCCCTGCGGGAGCTCCCGCATGACCTTAACGTGATCTGCGCCGGGAATGGAGTAAAGATTAGGCGCAAAGTCCTTGTCCTGGCCAATGACCGCACAGGCTTCTTTCCCACTTTGTTGCACGGCTAAGAGCAACGCCGTGGCTGAACCAATGGCATCGGCATCCGGGCGCAAGTGAGTGATAATACAGATGCTTTGCGCGCCAGAAATGGCATCGACTGCGTCCTGATATTCCTTGCGGGTCACTTAAGCCTCGTCTTCATCGGAGGTTTTATACGGATTGGCCTCGCCCGCGGGCTTAGCGTTTTCCTTCAATTTTGCTAGCTCCTCATCGCGAGCCCGAGCGCGCGCCAAGAGCTCTTCCATGTGCGCGGAGGCTTCCGGGACGGTATCGAGCTCAAAAGCAAGGGTTGGGGTAAAGCGAACGGACAACTGATCGCCAACGATCTTGCGCAACTGTCCCTTCGCGCGCTTGAGTGCTTCCTCAGCCTGGTCATAATCGGGTTCCGCATCGATATCGTGGCCACGCACCGTGTAAAAGACGGTAGCGTCGTGCAAATCACCGGTGACGCGTGTATCGGTCACGGTGACCATCTCCAAGCGGCGATCCTTAATCTGCAGCTCAATCGCACTAGCCACGATTTCCTGAATTCGTTTTGCTAGCCGCGCCGCGCGTGCGTGATCGACCATGAGAACCTCCAAGCTAAAGGGGAAAAATTTATTCCTAAATTACCGTGTCGCGGTATCAGAAACCACCAGTTTAGTTACTCACCGCACCCAATGGAAACCGCTTGAAAACCTCACATGCGAAAACGCGAAACGGCCCGCTCTACCTGCCGCACCTCGCGATCTCCCTCCGTAGAGAAAGAATCTTGAGGTGGGCACGCACAGCGGGCCGAAACTAGCAGCGACTAGTCGCGCGGTACCTCGACTTCTTCATAAGCCTGGATGATATCTCCTACCTGGATATCCGGGTAGGACAGCACCATACCGCACTCATAGCCGGCCTTGATCTCAGTAGCGTCGTCCTTTTCGTGACGCAGGGACTCGATCTTGGCATCGGCAGTAACCACGTTGTTATCGCGGAGCAGGCGAACCTTGCCGTTGCGGACAACCTTGCCTTCGGTGACCATACAACCGGCGATGGTACCCACCGAGGAGGACTTGAACAGGGCGCGGATTTCGGCCGCACCGGTGTCGCGCTCCTCGTAGATCGGCTTGAGCATGCCCTTGAGAGCGGCCTCGACTTCCTCGATGGCCTTGTAGATAACCGTGTAGTAGCGGATATCCACGCCCTCTTGGGTAGCGATCTCCGTGGCCTTGCCCTCCGAGCGAACATTGAACGCAATGATGACGGCATCGGAAGCGGCGGCCAACGAAATATTGGTCTCCGTTACGGCACCAACACCGCGGTCGATGATGTTGAGCTCGACTTCGTCCTCGGTCTTGATGTCCAACAGGGCATCTTCCAGCGCCTCGACGGAGCCGGCGTTGTCGCCCTTGAGAATGAGGTTGAGGGTCGAAGTCTCCTGCAATACCTTGTCCAGATCCTCCAGGGACACGCGCTTGCGCTGCTTTGCCTGCAAGGCAGAACGCTTACGAGCATCGCGCTGGTTAGCAATCTGGCGGGCCACGCGGTCATCATCAACCACGAGCAGGTTATCGCCAGCACCTGGAACGCCGGACAGGCCTTGCACCTGTACCGGGCGGGAAGGACCGGCTTCCTTGACGTCCTCACCAAACTCATCGAGCATGCGGCGCACGCGACCGTGTGCATCGCCTACCACGATGGAATCGCCGACGTGCAGCGTACCGCGCTGGACGATGACCGTAGCCACCGGGCCGCGACCGCGGTCCAAGTGAGCTTCGATGGCCACACCCTGGGCATCCATCTCTGGGTTAGCCGTGAGCTCGAGGGCGGCATCGGCAGTCAGGATGACAGATTCCAGCAGCTGGTCGATGTTCTGGCCCTGCTTAGCAGAGATGTCCACGAACATCGTATCGCCGCCGTACTCTTCAGGCACCAGGCCGTACTCCGTGAGCTGGCCACGGATCTTTTCCGGCTGCGCCTCCGGCTTATCCACCTTGTTCACGGCCACGACCACCGGGATATCGGCAGCCTTGGCGTGGTTGATGGCCTCAACCGTCTGTGGCATGACGCCGTCATCGGCGGCGACTACCAAGATGGCCAAGTCAGTAGACTTCGCACCGCGGGCACGCATGGCGGTAAAGGCCTCGTGACCAGGGGTATCCAGGAATGTGATGGTGCGCTCGCCATCCACGTCAACCGTGGTCTGGTAAGCACCGATTCCCTGGGTAATACCGCCGGCCTCACCGGCTGCCTCATTGGTCTTACGGATGGTATCCAACAGGCGGGTCTTACCGTGGTCAACGTGACCCATGACGGAGACGACTGGAGGGCGGTGTTCGAGGGCCTCTTCGCCGCCTTCATCCTCGCCGAATTGCAGGTCGAAGGACTCGAGCAGCTCGCGGTCCTCGTCTTCTGGGGAGACGACTTCTACCTTGTAGTTGATCTCGTCACCGAGCAGCTGCAGCGTATCTTCCGATACGGATGCGGTTGCGGTGACCATTTCACCAAGGTTGAACAGTGCCTGTACCAATGCTGCTGGATCGGCACCGATCTTCTCCGCGAAGTCAGACAGCGAAGCGCCGCGGCGCAGGCGGACGGTCTGTCCCTTGCCATCTGGCAAGCGGACGCCGCCTACGACGTGCTTCTGCTGCTCTTCAAACTCATGGCGCTTTTGCCGCTTCGACTTCTTGCCCTTGCGTGGTGCGCCACCTGGACGGCCGAATGCACCAGCGGTGCCGCCGCGACGCCCACCGCGTCCACCGCGGAAACCGCCGGGACGACCGCCGCCTGGGCCGCCTGGACCACCAGGTCCGCCGTGACCACCTCGACCGCGGCCGCCGCGTCCACCACCGCTCGGTGCCTTGGAGGGCATCGAGGCAGGGTTCGGATGCGAAGGCATCATGGCTGGCGACGGACGACGTCCACCGCCGCCACCCTGGCCTTGATTCTGATCCTGGCCCTGACGGTTAGTGCCGCCCTCGTTGCGGCCGCCGCGCTTTCCACCGCGGTTATCGCCAGGCCGGTTGCCGCCGCGCTGGCCCTTGGAGCCACCGGGACGTGGGCCTGGTCGGTTATCGCCGCCACCCGTGGAAAATGGGTTATTGGCAACGCGGCGGGATCCACCGGGCTTAGGCATCGGTCGCGGCATGGCGTTGCCTGGGGTCGGACGCTCGCCCGACTTCTTGGCATCGCCTTGGCCTGCGTTTTGACCTGGCTTCGGTGCACCTTGGCCGGGCTTCGGTGCTGGCTTGCCAGCGGCAGCGCCCGGCTTTGGTGCTGCCTTACCAGGCTTGGGGGCAGCCTTAGCGGACCCTGCGCCTGGCTTCGGCGCAGCGTCGGATGGCTTCGGTGCCTGTGCCCCTGGCTTCGGTGCGCCGGGCTTAGGCGCAGCGGATTTCGCTCCGCCCTGTGCGCCAGCGCCTGGCTTTGGCGCAGGCGATGCCTGCTTCTTGGCGCTGCCTTGACCGGGCTTAGCGGGCTTGGCAGTTTTCTCAGCCTTGTCTGCCTTAGCTTCGGTGGCATCGCCACCGGACTGTGCTTCATAGTGAGCACGCATCTTCTTGACCACCGGTGGTTCGATGGTCGAGGATGCGGTTTTCACGAACTCGCCTTGTTCTTTCAGGGTGGCGAGCAGTTCCTTGCTGGTTACTCCGAGCTGTTTTGCCAACTCGTGAACACGTAGCTTTCCGGGCACTTGTCTCCTCTTGGTATCGCCTAGGAGCCAAGGCCGCGAAAAACTGGCCTGACTCCTAGTTAAACGTTCTGGACTTTCATCGCTGATGCTTCATCGTTGTGCGCTCATCAGTGTTCGGTCTTCCTTTTTAACTCTGGTGTGTACGAATCTTGTGCAGCTTGTTCCGCACACGGTACTTTTTCGCCCTGTACATTTTCGTACTGTGCTTCCAAGTATCTACGTACCTGACCTGTGTCCACGGATGCGGACGTGCGGAGCGCGCGCTTGAAAGCATGTTTGCGCTCAGCTAGCTCGAGTGCAGAAAGCGTGGGGCTAATCCATGCGCCGCGGCCGGGAAGCCGCCGGAATGGATCCACCACCGCGCGGCTGCCTTGAGGATCATTGGCATCAATGACCACCCGCAGCAGCTCCGTATCGGGCATGCGGCGACGCGTAGCGATGCAAGTACGAAGCCGTTGAGTCTGCGACATCGAACTCCTTAACTTTCGCTGCGTCTGCATGTCCCTTTCTGCATCTGGGCCGTTTACTAGCCTACGCTATTTATCCGCATTTCCTTAATTCGCGTCCGCGTCTGAATGAATATCGATCTTCCAGCCGGTCAAACGGGCGGCTAGGCGCGCGTTCTGGCCTTCCTTACCAATGGCAAGGGACAGCTGGTAGTCAGGGACGATAACTCTCGCCACCTGCTCTTCGCTATCGAGCACGGTCACCTTGATCACCTTAGAGGGGGCCAAAGCATTGCCCACATATACGGTGGGATCCTCGCTGTAATCAATGATGTCGATCTTTTCCCCACCGAGCTGGCGCATGATGTTATTCACGCGCTGACCGCGCGGGCCAATGCACGCGCCCTTGGCGTTGAGGCCTTTAGCGTGGCCAATAACAGCGACCTTGGAGCGGTGCCCAGCTTCGCGGGCGATGGCGATCATTTCCACGCTGCCATCCGCAACTTCCGGAACTTCCAGTTCAAAAAGCCCGCGCACTAGCTCCGGATGGGTCCGGGACAAGTTGATTTGCACATTGGCGCCATTGCGGTTTACCCCCACCACATAAGCCTTGATGCGGTCACCGTGCTGCAGCTTCTCTCCGGGGATTTGTTCTGCGGGAAGCAAGATTCCGTCCTGCGATTCCAACTCGGAACCGAGCTGGACCACAACGATGCCGCGGGCATTGGCACGCGCATCGCGCTGGACGATGCCACTGACTACACGCCCGCTAAGCTCCGAATAGGAATCAAAAGTGCGCTCGGCTTCGGCCTCGCGCAGCTTGCGCAAGATGGCTTCGCGCACGGCGCGTGCACCCACGCGGCCAAAGTTATCCGGGGTGTCATCGTACTCGCTGGTTACCTCCCCGGTTTCGGAGTCGCGCTCGGTAACGATGACACTGACGGCACCGGTGGTGGTGTCGATGTCTACTCGGGACTTGGTGCCTTCGGCCTTGCTCTCCGCGGTGGATTCGCGGTAATCCAGGTAGGAATACAACAAGGCACTTGCAATCGACTCCAACAGGTCATTGACGGGGACCTGCCGTTCGGATTCGATGGTACGAAGTGCCTCAAGATCAATATTCACTTGTCTATCCTCTCGATTGCCGGTTAACTCTCGGCTTCTGCAAATGGCTGGTGCACGGCGTCTAACTCACGCTGTGATGGCTGTGCAAATTCAATTTCTACCACTGCGTGGGCAATGTTTTCCAATCGCTCCACTTCTGTATGCACCTCGTTTTTTTCAGAGGTGATAAGGACAACGGCATCTTCGTCCGCGTTGAGCGCGCCGATGCGCGCGGTGTGGCTCGTGTCGTCGCCGCGGTTAAAAGTCACCTTCCGCCCCTTGTTGCGGCGCCAGTGACGCGGTGCGGTCAGCGGCAAATCCACACCGGGGGTAGAGACCTCCAATGTATATCCGGCGCCAAAATTCAGCTCGCCCGCCGCCTCTTTTTCATCGAAGAAGGCTGAAATATCGTCGGAGACTTCCTCCAATACGTCAGAGCTGGGCCGCCTATCGCCATCGATGCGGATGATGACCTGTGATTTCTTTCCCGCCTTGGTGGTTTTAATATCCTCCACGTCCAGCCCGCGGGCTTCTAGGCGAGGTTGGAGCAAATCAGTTAATTGTTGTGCATCTGGGAAAGCCATGCCCACTAGCCTACGTCCTTCGAGGTACAGTCTTTTGGGTGAACCGCCGACGTATTGCTTTAACCTGTGTAGCCTCGACTGCCGCGCTGCCCGCCCTCGCGGGCTGTTCCGCAGTCGATTCCGTCGTCGACTATTTTGGCCCGCGCCCAGAAGACGCGCTCGAGCGCCTCGCCGTGGCCGCCGCGAGCGATAGCCTCGCCCTCCAGGGCGTCGATGATGCGGCCGCGGATATGCGCAGCTCGCAGGCCGATGCGCTGTATGAGGAGATTGCGCGCCTCTGCGGCACCGATGACCAAGGAAACGTCCCACACAGCTGTGAGGTGGAACGCCCGACGCAGGCACCACCTGCCACAGATTCCTCCCAGCTGCTAGAAGAAGCCGCCTCTGCCACAACGGAAGCCGCCGATGAGGTCAGTTCTGAGTCGCGGCCCATAGTCACGCAACAGGCCATCACGCTTAATGCCTGGCTGCCTGGCGATGCCCCCGATATTCCCACGCTCTCCCAGCCACACCGCGAGAGCGCGGCTGCTTTGTTGCAGTGGGAATACGAGCAGATCTTTGGCCTGGATTTCGCTCGGGCTTATAGCGATCCTGCTGCCGAGGGGCGCATCGATAAGCTCTTAAGCCTCCATCACCGCCGCATCGACCAACTGCAAGAGGCGCTTAGCCAGAATGGCGAGGCTCCCCAGCCGGAGCCTGCCTATTCTTCCGGCGCAGCCACGCTTCCCAGCGATGCGGACTCCGCTGCAGCCTTCCTCGATACCTTGGTTGAACTAGACGCAGACAAGTGGCACGCGGCTGCGGTGGCTGCCGCACAACAAGAAAGCCCAAACCAGGAGTGGCTGAACTGGTTAATCGGCATCGCCGCCGAAGCCAAGGCCGCATAGCTTCGAGTATTGACCCACCGTGTCTACCTGAATATTCACTGTTCGGCGGGCAGAGAAAAGTCAGCGAGTTATAGGCCGATATTCATTGATAATTCGTTCGGCCCTTACGTAATTTGGTGGATTACGTGCTTGGTGGAGATACCACAAGCCCCAAAAACACAATGAGAAGGAGTGCTTTCTCAATGCGTACGAAGAAGACTTTGCTCACTATGGCCGCAGCTACGTTGGGCATCGCGGGCATTGCCGCCCCTGCCGCCAACGCCGCCCCGGAAAGCGCGTGGGACCAGGTCGCCGCGTGCGAGTCCGGCGGTGACTGGCACATCAACACCGGCAATGGCTACCACGGCGGTCTGCAGTTCTCGCAGCAAACCTGGGCCGGTAGCGGCGGCACCCAGTACGCGCCTACCGCTGATCAAGCCACCAAGCAACAGCAGATCGAAATCGCTGAAAACGTTCTTGCCACCCAGGGTGCTGGCGCATGGCCTAATTGCGGCGGCCCCGTGGCTGGCTAATCGGCTTCCTCCCACAGCGGTAGCGTGATGCCGCCGCCAGCGCGGCATCACGCAGACAACCGACTCCCCCCCGGTATTCTTCTCGGACCCTATTGCCCGGGAAAACAGGGGAGTCGGTTCTTTTTGGTTTTATGCCCTACCCTGCGCAATCTTCCATGCGTAGCGAATCAACGGAATCTGCAGCGGCAGCCGAATGATGTGATAAAGCTTCTTCGGCCATCCTGCGTCGCGCTCGATCCAGGCGTGGTACATATTCGCCGGCCACACGGCAAGAAATAGCGCCGCGGCTGACGCGCCGCCGGATTCGCGGGTGGCGCGATCGGTAAGCAAACAGCCCGTAGCTATTTCCCAGGCGCCGGAGGCAAAGTTATACAACCGCGGCGAGCCCGGCAGCTGCGGCGGCACAATGGATTCGAAATTCTTCGCGCGTAGGAAATGCAACGCTCCCATGGCGATAAGAGCCGTGGGAAGCACCTTCTTATTAAGTCTCATGCTTCCCCACGATACCTTGCCGCTGCTTATGAGCGCTGGGCCTTGGCGCGGTGCTTTGAGCTAAGCCCGCACCAACTCGAGGAGTTTATCCACGATTTTCTCCGCTGGGACCTCCAGCGTTTCCTGCCCGCGGATGCGCAGCTCGATGATGCCATCTTTGAAGGCGCGTCCCAAGATGGCCACAAACGGCATGCCGAGCAGCTCTGCATCCTTGAACTTCACGCCTGGAGAGACCTTAGGGCGGTCATCGAAAAGCACCTCAAGGCCCGCCTGGGACAGCTCTTCTACCAACTTATCGCCGGCCTCCATGGCCGCTGCATCCTTATTCGCCACCGCCACGTGCACCTGGTACGGCGCCACCGCAACCGGCCAATTCAGGCCCTTATCATCGTGGCGCTGCTCTGCCAGCACGGCCAGCATGCGGGAGATGCCGATACCATAAGAGCCCATTGTGGGAATAGCGCGCTTCCCGTTTTCATCAAGAATCTGCACGTCAAAAGCCTCGGTGTACTTCCGGCCCAACTGGAAGATGTGGCCCAGCTCGATGCCGCGCTGCAAAGCCAAGGTGCCCTGGTTATCTGGTGCGGGATCGCCCTCTTTAACCTCGGCCGCTTCCACAAACTCATCGACGTGGAAATCGCGGCCTGCCACGCAGCCCACGACGTAGCAGCTTTGTGCATCGGCGCCGGTGATCCAGGAAGATCCCTTGACCACGCGGGGATCGGCAAAGACCTTCACGCCATTGGAATTCAGCACGCGAGGGCCCACAAAGCCCTGCTCCAAGAAATCGTATTGCGCGTAAATCTTATCGCTTGCCAGGCTGAACTCTGCCGGTTCCAAGGCCGCTTCAAGGCGCTTGGGATCTAGTTCGCGGTCGCCCGGAATCAGCACGGCCGCCAATTCCTTCTTCTCTTCATAATCCTCTAGCGCCGGGTGGGTTACCTCCACCATGACGCACTTGAGGATATCTGTGGCCCGAACCTCATGACCGTCGACCGCAATGTCCTCGGTCTTCGCCCAGTGCACAAGCGCTTCAATGGTGGCGGCATCCGGGGTCCGGTATTCCTTTGCCGCCGGCTGGCCCGCGATGTCCTTTTCTGGGGGCGCTTGGGTCACGACCGCCTCTACATTGGCTGCATAATCGCCCTCAGTAGAGCGAACAAAAAGGTCTTCGCCCACCTCAGAAACTGCCAAGAACTCCTCGGAGGCGGATCCGCCCATCGCCCCAGAAGTGGCCTTACAAATGGCGTAATCGATTTCCAAGCGGTCAAAAACATTTTGATACGCCTTGCGGTGGCGGGCGTAGGAGGAATCGAGGCCCTCATCGTTCATATCGAAGGAGTAGGAATCCTTCATCACGAACTCGCGCCCGCGCAGCACCCCGGCGCGGGGACGTTCCTCATCGCGGTACTTGGTTTGAATTTGATACAGCGTGACTGGGAAATCCTTGTACGAGGAGTACATGTCCTTAACGGCATTGGCAAACATTTCCTCGTGCGTGGGGCCCAGCAGCAAGTCCGCGTTCTTGCGGTCCTGCAGCCGGAATAGGTTGGGACCGTATTCCACCCAACGGTTGGTCTTTTCATAGGGCTCGCGCGGTAGCAGCGCCGGGAACAGCATCTCTTGCCCGCCTATGGCGTCCATTTCTTGGCGTACTACGTCTTCAATCTTGCGCAGGGTGCGCAGCCCCAACGGCAGCCAGGTATAAATGCCCGGCGCGACGCGGCGCACATAACCGGCACGCACCAGCAGCTTGTGGCTGGGGACCTCGGCATCGGCTGGGTCCTCACGAAGGGTGCGGAGAAATAGTTCAGAAAGGCGGGTAATCATGGTCAAAATATACATCGCTACCCTATCTATATGCTCATTGTCCTCCCTCCTTCAGAAACCAAGGCTCATGGCGGCACGGGAAAGCCGCTTGATTTTGCCAACCTATCTTTTCCCGAACTAAGCGATACCCGGCGCGAAATCACTGCTGAGCTGCAGTCTCTTCCCATCGATGAGGCGATGGTTGTGCTTAAGCTCTCGGAGAAGCTACGCAGTGAGGCTGAATCGAACAATCAGCTTTTTACCACCCCCACCATGCCGGCACTCGAGCGCTATACTGGCGTGCTTTTTGATGCACTTTCTGCATCCACCCTTCCCTCATGGCAACGCCTTGCTATTGGCGATGCCCTCTTCGGGCTCCTGCGCGCGGACGACCCTATCCCCCATTACCGCTTATCGGGCGGTACCAAGCTGGGCGGTCGCACCATGAAGTCTTATTGGGGCAAGCAGGTAACGCAGGCGTTAGAAAACATCGATGAGCTGGTTGTGGATCTGCGCTCGGGCACCTACCAGCAACTGGGCCGGCTGCCTTCGGCCGTGACGGTGCGGGTAGAAAGCGTGCAGCCGGATGGCTCGCGCAAAGTGGTCAGCCACTTTAATAAGCACTATAAAGGCCTGTTGGCCCGGGAGCTGGCGCTTTCGCCTGCCGATGCCTTCAGCGCCGCCGATGTCGCCGCTATTGCGCGCGCTGCCGGCATGACGGTAGAAGAACCACCGCACGGCTCAAGGGAGCTTACCCTCGTCGTATCCCCATAAGGTGTGAGTGTCCGCGGGGAGCCTAGACCACGGCGCGGCGTCGCTGGACGGCCGCGGCCCCGCCGAGGACCGCTACCACCATGGCCAAGACGATGACTCCGGATGCCCATTGCGGGGCCATGAGCCCGAAGGTGTCTTGGCCTTGAAAGAAGGTGCGCAGGTTGGCATCGGGAAAAATCTGCAGGATGATTTTGGCCCAGCCCATGTCCATCGAGGTCAGCACGCTTTCGATGACGAAGTATTCGATAATGAGCAGCATGGCCGCAAAGGTGCCGCTGCGCAGGATATAAGCCAGGCTGGTGGCCAGCAGGGTATAGACGATGTATTCCATAAAGGTAAACAGAAACACGGCGTTATCCGGGTAGTGCACGAAGCTGGAGAAGTCATACGAGCTGCCGAGCGCAGCGTTAAACAACATTCCGAGGACGCCGGCCAGGCCCGCGGCGGCGACGTTGGCCACGGTAATGACGAGGATTTGGCTCGAAAGCACCTGCAGGCGCCGATTGGTAGATAGGTAGCTCCAGGCTACGGTGCCTTTTTGTAGGTCTCCGCCGACTAGCGTGGCCGAGGAAAAGATCATGATGACCACGGCAAAGATGGCGCCGATGGCTAGATCGGAGGATTGGAGGGCGCTGTCGTCAGTGCGGAGAGCTCCCATCAGCACGTTGGCGGCTGTTAGCCCAACGGTGATGATAGCGAGGTAGACCCACGTAGAGCGCAGGGAAAATATCTTGCGGGATTCGGAAACGATGGTACTCATGGCTCGTCATCTGCCTTTCTTAAGCGAGTTATGCGGAGCGGTAATCCAGGTGATCTGCGGTAGCGCCAAGGAAGGCGTCTTCTAAGGAGGGGTGCTTGACCTCAAGGCTGCTGATGCGGATGCGGTGGTCAAAGCACAATTGGCCGACCTCATCGCGGTCTAGGCCGGTAATGCGCAGCACTTCCCCATCGAAGGAGGTTTGTGCCTGCGAACCGTGCAGCAAGCGGGCCAGTTCTTCTGGTTGGTCCACCACGACCTCCACGGTGGCGGCACCGGAGGCATTGACGAATTCTTCTACTGTTCCTTCGCCAACGAGCTTGCCCTTGCCGATGACCACCAGGCGGTCCGCCGTCAGCTGCATTTCTGACAACAGGTGGGAAGAAACCAGCACGGAGCATCCCCCAGCGGCGAATTCCCGGATGCGGTCGCGCATCCAGTGAACGCCCTCGGGGTCGAGGCCGTTGACAGGTTCATCGAGAAGCAAGTGCTTAGGTTCTCCCATCATGGCGCAGGCAAGGCCGAGGCGCTGCTTCATGCCAAGCGAATAACCCCCGATGCGCTTTTTCGCCACCTTTCCGAGCCCAACGCGCTCCAGGGTGTCATCGACGTGATCCATCGATACCCCCTGCAGCGCCGCCATATAACGTAGGTGCGCGCGGGCGCTGCGGCCGGGATGGAACCAATTGGCATCAAGCAAGGTGCCCACCGTGGAGGCGGGATCGGGTAGTTCGCGAAATGGGGTGCCATCGAATGTAGCGGTGCCGGAGGTGGGATTTTCTAGCCCCACGCACATGCGCATCGTGGTGGATTTGCCGGAGCCATTGGGTCCTAGGAACCCGGTGACTTGGCCATCGGGAACCTCAAAGGAGAGGTTGTCTACTGCTGTAAAGGAACCGTACTTCTTGGAAAGCTGTGTGACTGTGAGCATGGTTTTATCGTGTCGTTTTCCCGGCGCGATGTAACCATCCTCGAGGCGGATTTAGCCGTTCATCCCTGGGGATGAGAAAGCAGCTCTTCCACGGTGACCACCCCATGGGTATAGGCATACAGCACGGCCTGGACGCGGTCGCGCGACCCGGTCTTGGTCAGCACGTGGCGCACGTGGGTCTTGACCGTTGCCATAGAGACAAACTCCTCTTCAGAGATTTCGGTATTGGAATACCCCAGCGCCATAAGCCTTAAAATATCCATCTCGCGCGGGGTAAGTTCCGCGGACGGCGGAGCCGTCGCGGTGGTGGCGCCTGGCTGTGCATCCGCAGCGGTGTGCGCAGCCGAGTGCGCCTTCCTGCTGTCCCCACCCTCCTCGCTGCGGACTTGTTGGAGCACCTGAGCGGTAATGCGCGGTGAGAGCACGGCCTCGCCTGAGTGCACGGTGCGAATGGCTGAGAGCAGCTCCTCGGGTTCGACGTCTTTGAGCAAGAATCCGGATGCCCCGGCAGAGATTGCGCCGTGGACAAAGTTGTGATCATCGAAGGTGGTCAGCATGATGACCTTGGTATCTGGGAATTCAGGGAGCACTTCCTCCGTGGCCGCAATGCCATTGACCCGCGCCATCTGCACGTCCATGAGGATGATATCGACGGGCTCTTGCCGCGCCAGGTCCAGTACCTCATCGCCGTCGGAGGCCTGCCAGACCACGCTCATATCCTCCTGCGAGCCAATCAGCATGGCGAACCCGGCGCGCAGGAGCGGTTGGTCATCGACAAGCGCAATGCGAATGGGCTCAGGTTCCTGTTCCGGATTAGACATGCGGTATCTCCACGGTGATTGCAAACGTTTCATCCTCGGCCTTGGTGGACACACTGCCACCATAGGCCTTCACACGCTCTTCCATCCCGATGAGCCCATAGCCGGGACTGTGGTCCTCGTCCGGCTGCGCCATGGGGTTGTACCCTTCGATAGTGAGCGTCGACTTATCGCTGCGAAAGCGCAGAGTTCCCCTGTTCTGGCTCGAGTATTTCAGCATATTCGTCAGTATCTCCTGCACGATGCGGTAGATGGTGAATTGATAAAGCTCGTCGCTATCGGCGGGTAGCTTTTCCATGCCGTAAACGGTGATATCGAAGCCAGCGCGCCGGGCCTCTGAAAATAGGCCTGCGATGTCTGAGGTGCCTGGGGCTTTGGTTTCCCCGCGCGCGTCTTCTTCGCGCAAGACGGATAGCAGGCTACGCATCTGTTTTAGGGATTCGCGGGAGGTGGAGGCGATGGTATCGAGCGCCTCCGTGGCTACCTTGGGGTCTTTTGCGGCGGCGAACCGGGCGCCATCGGCAAGCGCAATGACCCCGGCGAGGTTATGGGCGACGATATCGTGCATCTCGCGGGCGATGCGGTTGCGCTCCACGGCGCCGGCCATCTCCGCGCGCTCGATGAGCAGCTGTTGGCCCTCCCGGCGCTTCCGGTTATTGGTGCCGAGCAAGTAGAAAAAGCCGAGGACCGGCCAGCCGAGCAAGACCGTGCCGGCATAGGCAAGCAGCGGGCTCATGGTCGCATCGCCCAAGCCGATATCGCTGCCCGCGAAGACCTTTTCACCAAACAGGCTTGCGGTGGTTCCCGCCAGGGAGCCCAGGGCAATCCATGCAAGCCAGATATAGCGCAAGCGCTTGCGCGAGTGCGTGCCAATGAGAAAAGCCGTGTAGGCGAAAATCGGGGCGTGGAAGTTCGCCAGGGAGGCCAAGGGCGTAAAAATGCACAACGTCATGGTGCCGGCGATGAAGAAAATGGACTTTTCTTGCAGCTTGGGATGCAGCCACAGCGCGAGCGGAATGCCGACGGTGTACAAGACCGCCACGATGGCCTGAAAGGGTGAATCGGTGTGCAAAAAGTTCGCGGCGTTGGGCAAAAGCACGCCGAAGAACACAGGGATGAGGATTCGCCACGGCGGGCCAATCCAGTCGCGCAGACGATCCGGCCAAAGCTTAGACATAAGGGCAAGGCTAACGCAGAAACTAACTCGCCGGCCTCATCCTCAGGGCTGACTAGACTGGCTGGCATGCAACTCCAGTTCTTTGAAGTCGATGTCTTTGCCACCTCGGCGTTTTCCGGTAACCCGCTCGCCGTCGTGGCCCATGCCGATGGGCTCTCGACGCAACAGATGCAGGCCATCGCGCACTGGACCAATTTTTCTGAAACCACGTTTTTGCTCGAGCCCACCGAACCCGCGGCGGACTATCGCGTGCGCATTTTTACCCCGCACGAGGAGTTTGATTTCGCCGGCCACCCCACCTTGGGTAGCGCCGCCGTCTGGCGGGCTCTCGGCAATGAACCTCAGAAGGAAGGCACTATAGTGCAGGAATGCGGGGTGGGGTTAGTCTCCGTGCGCGAGAACGCGGGTATTAATTCTTTTGCCACCCCGCCCCTGCGCGCGGGCGGGCCATTAAGCAGTGCCGAACTGGCAGAGGCCTGCGCGGGATTGAATATCGCAGAAGCAGATGTCATCGATTCCGCCTGGGTGGATAATGGGCCCGGCTGGCGGCTTATACAGCTGCGCGATGCCGCGGCCGTGCGCGCGGTTCAGCCCGCCGCCACTCGCCCCAAGGTGGGCGTGGTGGGAATGCGTGATAGCGCCGCAGACGCGGGCTCCGCTGCCTATGAAGTGCGCGCGTTTACCGCAGAATTCGAGGATCCCGTCACCGGCTCTTTCAACGGCGGGGCCGCGCAATTCATGCGCTCGCGCGGGCTGGTTCCCGCCCGCTACACCGCCTGCCAGGGCAGCCAGCTGGGAAGAAACGGCGAGGTCTTTATCCACGATGACGGCACCGATATTTGGGTCGGTGGCCGCGTCCACATCCGCGTGCAAGGACAATTGGAGGTCTAAAATGCACCTACACCACGACTATGCCGATCACCTGCCGGAATTTGTGGCGGCAACCCACGGCGAAGAACAACCGGATCCTAAGCTCGTAGTCCTCAATGAAGAGCTGACAGTGCAGCTGGGCTTGGATACTGACTGGCTGCGCTCTGCAGACGGCCTGGATTTCCTTTTAGGCCGCGACGGCGGGCATGCCATGGCCTATTCCG
The DNA here is from genome assembly GCF_040225815.1 of Corynebacterium sp. KPL2895. Lineage (NCBI taxonomy): Bacteria > Bacillati > Actinomycetota > Actinomycetes > Mycobacteriales > Corynebacteriaceae > Corynebacterium > Corynebacterium sp. KPL2895. Next base: position 17,698 of record NZ_JBEHFY010000005.1, on the reverse strand, counting down.
GCTTCCAATTCGGTTCCTTCAACCCACAGATGGGCGATGGCCGGGCCATGCTCTTGGGCGAGGTGGAAAAAGACGGAAAACTGTGGGATCTCCACGCCAAGGGCACGGGGCTTACCCCCCTATTCCCGCCTGGGTGCTGATGGCCGCGGCACCCTTTCATCCATGCTGCGCGAATACCTGATTTCTGAGGCCATGCACGCCCTCGGCGTACCCACCACCCGCTCGCTTGCTGTGATTTCTACCGGCCGTCCCATCCAGCGCGGCCACGTGCAGCCGGCTGGCGTCCTGGTCCGCGTGGCGGCAAGCCATATCCGGGTCGGAACTTTTCACTATGCCGCGCAGTCTGGCCACCTCCAAGACCTCGCGGACTATGCCATAGCGCGCCACTACCCTGGGGCAGATTATCGGGAGTTTTTTCAAGGCGTCATGGACCGCCAGATTGCCACCGTGTCTTCGTGGATGCGCTTCGGCTTTATCCACGGGGTGATGAATACGGATAACACCACCATCTCCGGCGAAACCATTGATTACGGCCCGTGTGCCTTTATGGAGTCCTACTCGCCCGATACGGTATTTTCCAGCATTGACCAGCAGGGACGCTATGCCTTTGGCAATCAACCAGCTATCCTGGGCTGGAACCTCGCCCGGCTCGCGGAATCGCTGGTGCCGCTTTTCGATGCCGATATCAATGCCGGGGTCGACTTCGCGCAAGAGACCATCAATGGGTTCCAGGAGAAATTCGCCACCCAGCGCCGCAGCGATATAGCCGCAGCCCTCGATACCTCTACCGAGGTAGCCTCGGCCTACCTTGCCGCCATGCAGCTATCCCGCCCGGATATTACGCTGGCGCACCGCGCGCTTGCCGATGCCGCCCGCGGCCACACCCTTCCTGCCCGAGAGCTCTTCTCAGATTCAGACTTCCTAGATAGCTACCTAGCCACTCACCCCGCCCCGGATGCCGTGGATGCTGCCATGCCCCGGGTCATTCCCCGCAACATGGCCGTCGAAGCCGCGCTGCGCGCCGCCGAGGCAGGCGATATGCAGCCCTTTACTGAGCTTCTCCACGCCGTGACCCACCCGTGGGAGCCGCATCCGTCCTACGAACAGCCCGACCCGAATGGGCTTGCAGGTTTTCTCACCTACTGCGGTACCTAATATGCTGTCAACCCCAGATTTCGGGGTTGCGCAGCACAAAGCCCTCCGTGCAGTAGGTTCTGCACGGAGGGCACGGGCTGGGACTTAATCCAAGCCGAAGGCGTTTAGCGCTCCAGCTTCAGCGTCTTCTGGGTGTATTCCCACATCTCGTTGTAGAAGTCCTCATCATTGGCCAGCTTCATGCCGTAGGACGGGACCATCTCGCGAATCTTATCGCTCCAGTCAATCATGCGCTCGCCAAAGCAACGCTCGAGCAGCTCCAGCATGACGGCTGGGGCAATGGAAGCACCCGGGGAAGCGCCGAGCAGGCCGGCAATATTGCCTTCCTGGTTATTGACCAATGCGGTTCCGAACTCGAGGGAACCGAAACGCGGTGCGCCTGCAGGCTTAATGACCTGTACGCGCTGACCGGCAATCACGGTCTCCCAGTCGCTTTCCTTCGCATTCGGGACGTATTCGCGAAGGGACTCGACGCGGTCAGAAAAGTCCTTGCGCACCTCATCAATGAGGTACTTGGTCAGGCCGAATTCCTGTACCGCAACACCCAGGTAGGAGGTGATGTTATCCGGGCGGATAGACTTGAAAAGGTCCAGGTAGGAACCCTTCTTCAAGAACTTCGGGCTCCAACCGCCGTACGGGCCAAACAGCAGGCCCTTCTCGCCGTCGATAACGCGGGTATCCAGGTGCGGCACGGACATCGGAGGAGCACCCACTGCAGCCTTACCGTAGACCTTGGCCTGGTGCTGCTCAATGAGCTCCGGGTTCTTGGCACGCAACCAGAGACCGGAAATGGGGAATCCGGCGTATCCTGCCACTTCCTTCACCTTTGCCTTGCGGAGCAAGTCTAGGGCGTAGCCGCCGGCACCGACGAAGACGAACTTCGCCTTCACCACGGTGATATCGCCGGTGTGCTTATTTTTGGAATAGACCTTCCAGTCATTTCCATCACGGTCGATATCGAAGACATCGTGGCCGTAACGGATCTCCGTACCAGATGCGCGCGCAGCGGTCAGGAATTGCTTGGCCAGGGCGCCGAAGTTCACATCGGTTCCGACTTCGGTCCAAGAGATAGCGACCTTATTGGAAAAGTCGCGGCCGTCAGCCATGAGCGGCAGCTTCTCCGCGAAGGTGGATTCGTCATCAGAGAACTGCATGCCGGGGAACATGTGCTTTTCACTCAGCACCTCGTAGCGGCGCTTCAGGTAGTCCGCCTGGATTTCACCTTGAGCGAAGGACACGTGTGGGACTGGGTTGATGAACTCGCTAGGTTCAGTCAGGATGCCGTTGTTGAGCTGGTGGGACCAGAACTGGCGCGACTTCTGGAACTTCTCGTTGGTGGCAATGGCCTTAGAGATATCAATGCGGCCGTTCTTCTCTGGCGTGTAGTTGAGCTCGCACAGGGCGGAGTGACCGGTACCAGCGTTATTCCACGGAGAGGAGGATTCCAGGGCGGGGCCATCAAGGCGCTCAAAGATCATCTGGGTCCAGCTGGGCTCCAACTCGCGGAGCATAGCGCCCAGGGTGGCGCTCATGATGCCGGCACCAACCAGTGCGACATCGACCTCATCTACAACTTGTGCTGTCTTCTTTGCTGAGGACACTGTGTTATAACCTCTTCGAATTGAAAATTTATATACATCGGCGCGTTCTGCACCATATATTTTAAGCGCTTTGCGCCCCACACCGCGACTGTTTTGCACAGCCAACCTGCCGATGTGTCACGCATTAACGCCTTACCTTACGCTTTTCTCCACTCGATTGGTTTTTCTCCCCCACCCTGGCCGCCACATTATAGGACGCCGTGTAATACACTTCACATTGAGTGGAAGTAATGGCAGGTCACGCAGCTACCGTAGCGAACCCCTAGAGTTGACTAGACTCGTGTCATGGCTACAGCAACTCCGTCATGGGGGCCCGATATCCTCGGCCCCGATTTTCAATCAGCCACCCTCGACCTTGGCCCCGATCCCGATGGCGAGGGGGACGTTGTCACCACCCTCGTCCATTACGCACCAGGATCAAGCGAAGGCTCCGGGGCGGCGGGCTCTGCCGATTCTTCATCGCCTTCCCGCCCGGCCCTGGTGTGGCTGCACGGGATGACTGACTACTTCTTTCACTCACACGTTGCAGAACACTTTGCGGCGCAAGGCTATGACTTTTATGCGGTCGATCTGCGCAAATGCGGCCGCTCGCATCGCCCGGGCCAGTCCTGGCACTACGTTTCAGATTTGTTCTTATACAACGCGGATCTTTCCGTGGCCCTCGATGCCATTGCGAATGACAAGGTAATCGTTATGGCCCACTCCACCGGTGGCCTGATTGCGCCGCTATGGATGGACTTTTTACGCCGCCATGATCCGGAGCGGTTCTCCCGCCTTAAGGGGCTGATTCTCAATAGCCCTTGGCTCGACATGATGGGCGTTCCCGGTTGGGCAGTCTCCGCGCTGAAGCCTGTCATATATTCCACCGCCAAAATTGCACCCAAGACCGCCTTGTTTGGGGGCAACCTCACTGCCTACGGCGAATCGGTGCACAGTGATTACTACGGCGAGTGGGACTATGACCTCAGCATGAAACCCCTAGCCGGGCATAAAAAATATATCGGATGGTTGGCCGCCGTATTCCACGGTTTCGATGCCATTCACAGCGGCCGTATTAACACCGGAGTCCCCGTATTGACGCTGCAATCTACCCGCTCCCTATTGGGAACTCCGTACTGCGATGCGGTCAATCATGCGGATTGCATCATCGATGTCGCCCAGACCCGGCGGTGGGCAAAAGAGCTCGACGCGCACTACACGCTGCATTCCATCGAAGGCGCGCGCCACGATGTCTTTTTATCCCTCCCCCACCCCCTAGAAGAGGCCTTCGCAGCGTGCGATGCGTGGCTTCCCACCATCGTGGAAGCCCCTACACCAGCATAAATACCCGAATTGGACACATGAATTAAGGTACAAATATGACCACAATTGATACAGCAAATACTCCTGCCACAGAGGAACACTTCGACCTCATCATCATCGGCACCGGTTCCGGCAACTCCATTGCTAACCGCGACTTTCACGATAAGAAGATTGCCATCATCGAAAAGGGCCGTTTCGGTGGCACCTGCTTGAACGTCGGCTGCATCCCCACCAAGATGTACGTCTACGCCGCCGATGTCGCCCTCGCCGCCCGCGAAGGCGAGCGCCTCGGCATTGATGCCCAGGTCAACAACGTGGAGTGGAGCTCCATCGTGGAGCGCGTCTTCCACAACCGCATTGACCAGATCGCCCAAAGCGGCGAGGACTACCGCCGCGGTGACAAGACCCCAAATATCACCGTCTACGATGAGCACGCTCGCTTCGTTGGCCCTAAGACCATCCAGACCGGCGATCACGTCATCAGCGCCGACCAGATCGTCGTCGCTACTGGCTCCCGCCCGGTAATCCCTGAGGTCTACGCCAATTCCGGCGTGAAGTACTACACCAACGAAGACATCATGCGGATGGACCGCCAACCAGAAAGCCTGATCATCGTAGGCGGCGGCTATATCGCCATGGAGTTTGCCCACGTCTTCGATGGCCTCGGCACCAAGGTCACCGTGGTCAACCGCAGCGAAACCCTGCTGCGCCACCTCGATTCCGATCTCTCCTCGCGCTTCAACGAGCTTGCCCGCGAGCGTTTTGATGTGCGGATTGCTAATGGCACCAAGCTGGAAGAAACCGACAAGGGTGTGAAGCTCGAGCTCGATAATGGCGATACCCTCGAGGCAGATGCGATCCTGGTCGCCACTGGCCGCAAGCCGAACGGCGATCTCATGGATGTGGACAACGCCGGCATCAAGCTACTGGACAATGGCCGCATTTCCACCGATGCTCATGGCCTCACGGATGCAGAGGGCGTATGGGCGCTTGGCGATGTCTCTTCGCCCTACATGCTCAAGCACGTTGCCAATGCCGAAGCCCGCACCATCCAGCACAACCTGCTCCACCCAGAGGATCTGCAGGAGCTTCCGCACGACAACGTTCCTGCCGCCATCTTCACCCACCCACAGATCGCTACTGTGGGCTTGAAGGAAGAAGAAGCTCGGGAGCAGGGCTTCGATATCACCGTGAAGATTCAGAACTTCGGCGATGTGGCCTACGGCTGGGCCATGGAAGATACCACGGGTATTTGCAAGCTGATTGCGGACCGCAAGACGGGCCAGCTCCTCGGTGCCCACTTGATGGGCCCGCAGTCCTCCACCCTGATCCAGCAGCTGATTACCGTAATGACCTACGAGATCGACCTGCGCGACTTTGCCCGCAAGCAGTACTGGATCCACCCAGCTCTTCCTGAGGTCGTAGAAAACGCCATCTTGGGTCTCGAGTGGGACTAAAGCCCCAAAGGCCCCATAGCTAAAGCCGCCTCCCCGACCCTCGCGCAGTAATTCACGCGAGTGAAAAAGGAGGCGGCTTTCGCTGTGCCTCGGGCCTTTTAAGAAGGGCCGCAGCGGTTAATCCTCATCTGGGATGGTCAGGATTTCATTGCCATCCTCTGTAATGACCAAGGTGTGCTCGAACTGGGCGGTGAACTTACCGTCTCGGTTCTGCACGGTCCAGTCATCATCCCAAATATCGTAATCCAGCGAACCCAGGTTAATCATCGGCTCTACCGTCAAGGTCATGCCCGGTTCCAAGATATCGCGGTACGTGGTGGAATCGTGGTGCAAGACCACCAGCCCATTGTGGAAGGTGGGCCCTACGCCGTGACCGGTGAAATCACGTACAACGTTGTAGCCAAAGCGCTTGGCATAAGACTCGATAACGCGGCCGATAACGTTGATCTCACGGCCCGGCTTTGCGGCCTTAATGCCGCGCATCGTGGCCTCTTTGGTGCGCTCTACTAATAGTCGGTGCTCCTCAGATACGTCACCGGCCAAGAAGGTAGCGTTATTATCGCCGTGCACGCCATTCTTATAAGCAGTGACATCGATATTGACGATGTCGCCCTCTTCAATCACGGTGGTATCCGGAATGCCGTGGCAGACGATTTCATTAAGCGATACACAGGTGCCCTTGGTAAATCCCCGGTATCCCAGGGTGGACGGGTACGCACCGTGGTCACACATATACTCGTGCGCCACGCGGTCGACCTCATCCGTCGTTACGCCAGGCTTTACCGCCTTGCCGGCTTCCTTCAGCGCGTTGGCCGCAATCTTGCAGGCCTCCCGCATCTTCTCAATCACTTCGGGGGACTGTACAAATGGCTCGCCGATGGCCTCTTGTACCTCGTCTTTCCACACGTATTCCGGGCGCTCGATATCTTCTGGCACCGGCCGGATGGGGGTTGGTTTACCTGGCTTCAATTTTCCACGAGTACTCATAATTGCCCATGGTAGTCCTCATACCGGCTCACGCAGTATCGGGGTGGCCAGTCAGTGTCCGCTGCTTACTCGACCTTGGGGGCCGGGCCATCATTGGGGCGCGAGCGGTAATCATCCAGCTTCCGCAGGAAGTTATCGGTAATGGCTACCGAGGATTCGGAGCCGCCGCCCAATACGATGAGCGTGGCAAAGGCGATATCGTCTTCTTCCCGGTAGCCGGTAAACCACGCGTGCGAGCCTTCATTGATCTCGGCCTCACCGGTCTTGCCGTAAATCGTTCCGCCCGCCTGCATCCCGCGGGCGGTACCGCTGGTGACCACCTGGCGCATCATGCCGCGCACGTTATTCAGCACGTGGTCTGGAATCGGCCTCGACTTATCCGAGGCCTTGGTCTCGCGGCCCTCAATAAGGGTGGGCGTTGGGGTCTTTCCCGCTGCCACAGAGGCCGAAACCATAGCCATGCCGAACGGGCTGGCAAGGTCGTAGCCCTGACCGTAGCCTGCCTCGGTGCGCTCCAGAACTTCCTTGCCCTCAGGAATCGAGCCGGTCGTGGTGGTCAGCCCGGGGATTTCATAATCCACCCCGAAGCCAAACTTTTTGCCAGTTTCCTTCAATTCACCGGGTGCCAGCTTGGTGGAAATATCGGCGAAGGTGGTGTTGCACGATTGGGCGAAGGCTTGGCTTAACGGAACATTGCCGAGCGAAAACGCGTTGTAGTTGGTCACCACGCGGCCATAGATATTCATCGTGCCGGGGCACGGAACGATGGTATCCGTGGTTAGGTCTTGCTTTTCCACACCTGCAGCGGCGGTAAGGATCTTGAAAACCGAGCCCGGCGGGTATTGGCCTTGCAGGGCGACGTCGCCGTCTTCGTCCGCCTTTTCGGTCTGCGCCACCGCCAGGATATCGCCATTGGAAGGCCGGATTGCTACCAGCATGGCCTGGGCGTCCGAGCGCTGATCCACCGCTTCTTGGGCCGCGCGTTGGACGTCATAATCGAGTCCAACCTTGATTGAGGGAGCGGCCTCTGGCGCATGCTTTTCGACATCGGAAAGCGCCGCACCATTTTCATTGACGACGGCGATGGACCAACCTGTCTCGCCGTCGAGCTCGTCATTGACGGCCGAACGCACGCGAGATAAGAGATCGGGCGCAAGGCCGCGGTCCCGGGTCACCAGCGCGGGTTCCTCATTAATGCGAACGCCGTCCATCCCCTCCATCTTGGCGCGGATGACAGACTCCTGTTCTTCTGTATAAAGCCCCACCGAATAGGCAGAATCTGCCTTTTCTAGTTTTTCGGCGAGATCCTTGGCGTCTACCTCCGCGATCGAATCGTCCTCGCGGTGCGCCGCAGCTAGGGCGCTGCTGACCTTGGAGGCCGTGGGGCGGACATCGGAAAGCGAGCTAGTATCCACGATGACGCGGTAATTCAGCCCAGGACTCATCAGCTCCACCCCATTGGAGGAGACGACGCTGGCGCGCGTAGCTTCCAAGGCGCGCAGCTCCAAGTGCTGGTGCGCGCCCAAGTCCGGGTGAATTATGCTGGGCTTCCACCGCACCGTCCATTCATCTTCGGCCTTGGTCAAGGTCATCTGCGTGGTATAGCTCAGGCTGCGTTCCTTGGGCAGATCCCATTTGACCTTATAATCCGCCGTGGCCATGGTTTCGTTCTGCTTTATCCCCTCGAGCTCAATATCGAGACCCTCTGCCTGCAAACCCGAGTACGTAGCATCGAGGGCCTGTGTGGCGTCATCGGGGGAATCTGTAAGCTCCTCCAAGCCCTCGTTATTTCGGCTCTCCATGCCTTCAATGAACTCTTCTGCCACCGGCTCTGCAGATACGGGCTTAGGGGTACAAGCAACCACACCAGTTGCAGCAAACGAGACTGTAGCAACCAGTGCGAATAACTTCTTCATGCTTTGGCACATTAGCAGCGCACGCAGCAAAAAGGACTGCCCCACACCGAAGTGCAGGGCAGTCCTTAAAAACTACCGCGTGGAAGGAAGCTGCTTACTGCGTCACGCGAACATCGGCCTTGGCGCCATCCACGGCTTCGATACCTTGCTCATCTGCAATGCGCATTGCCTCTTCAATGAGGGTCTCCACGATCTTGTCTTCCGGCACGGTGCGCACCACTTCGCCCTTGACGAAGATTTGGCCCTTGCCGTTACCGGACGCCACGCCTAGGTCGGCGTCACGGGCCTCACCAGGTCCGTTGACAACGCAACCCATGACGGCAACGCGGATGGGAAATTCCATGCCCTCGAGGCCGGCGGTAACTTCTTCCGCCAGCTTGTACACGTCCACCTGCGCGCGGCCGCACGACGGGCAAGACACGATTTCCAGCTTGCGCGGGCGCAAGTTGAAAGACTGCAGAATTTGATCGCCCACCTTGACCTCTTCTTCAGGCGGAGCTGATAGCGAGACGCGAATCGTATCGCCAATGCCCTCTGCCAAAAGGGCGCCGAAAGCAACGGAAGACTTAATGGTGCCCATGAACTTCGGGCCCGCTTCCGTCACACCCAAGTGCAGTGGGTAATCGGTCTGCGCGGCCAGCTGGCGGTAGGCCTCCACCATCAGGACTGGGTCAGAGTGCTTAACTGAGATGGCGATATCGCCAAAGCCGTGCTCCTCAAACAGGCCCGCCTCCCAGATAGCGGACTCCACGAGCGCCTCTGGGGTGGCTTTGCCGTACTTTTCCAACAGGCGCTTATCCAGCGAACCGCCATTGACGCCAATGCGGATGGGGATTCCCGCATCGCCAGCGGCCTTCGCCACTTCCTTAACGCGGCCATCAAATTCACGGATGTTGCCGGGGTTGACGCGGATTGCCGCGCAGCCAGCATCGATGGCCTGGAAGATGTACTTGGGCTGGAAGTGGATATCCGCAATGACCGGGATCGGGGATTTCTTGGCGATGGTCGGCAGAGCCTCCGCATCCACCGGCTTAGGGCAGGCCACGCGCACGATATCGCAGCCAGAGGCAGTAAGCTGTGCGATCTGCTGCAGGGTGCCATTGATGTCGTGGGTCTTGGTATTAGTCATCGACTGCACCGAAATTGGGTAGTCAGAACCAACGCCCACTGGGCCTACGTGCAATTGCCGCGTTTTCCGGCGCGGGTGCAATACTGGCGGAGGCCCGTCAGGAATTCCTAGACCGATAGGACTAGACATGAATGCTCCTTATTTCTAGCTCGTGGCTCGTTGCTAAATGTTATTGCACAATAAGTGTTGAACGTCCCCACTCTAGCACTAGATGGTTAAGCGCTAAAGTGCCCGCTCGCGCTGTACACGTGCGCTAAGCGTTGGGCACTCTACTCACGCCGCGCGGCGGGCACAACGGCTAACGAACCTAGCCAAATAGTCTGATCGGATTGACCACATCCGCGATGATGATCACTACGCCCAGCGCCATAAGTAGGGCCGCCATGACATAGGTGATGGGCATAAGCCGGGTGTAATCGGCAGGACCCAGCGGCTGCTTGCCCATCAATTTGCGAATGCCATCGCGAATCTTCTCATACAAGATGATCGCGATGTGGCCGCCGTCAAAGGGCGGCAGCGGAATGAGGTTAAAAATAGCGAGGAAGAAATTCAGCGTCGCCAGCATCATGAAGAACGATGCCCACAGGGAACGCTCCACGAGTTCGCCACCAACCCGCGACGCACCGACTACGGACATCGGCCCGTTCACATCCCTCTCGTGACCAAAGATGGAGGCCACCACGCCCGGTACCTTAGCGGGGAATTGTTTGATTCCCTCCACCGTGGCCTCGAGCGAATAGGTGGTGAAATGCCACGTTGCAGGAACCGCCTGTGTTGCTGAATACTTCTCGACGATGTCGAGGACCTCATTGCTCAGCCCGATCGATCCGGCATCCACCAATTCGCCCTGTTGATTCAGGCGCTTGACCGTTTCCAATTCGATGGAGAAGTCTTTTTCCGCGCCGTCGCGCTCTACGGTAAGCGTCACGGTCTCGCCGGGACGTTGCATTACCTCATCGCGCAATTGCGTAAAGGAATCCAGGTGCTGGCCATCAAGCGCGAGAATGATATCGCCTTCCTGGACACCGGCCTTACCAGCGGGCCCGTTGCCAGTGCACGATTCCAGCTCCTGGTTTTCTTTTTGGTCTGCGGTGCAGACTACGTCCCCCACCCGCGGGCGCACATCGGCATCGGGATTGGGTAGCCCAGCCGTCATCGCCACGAAATACAAGATGACAAAACCGAGGATCAGGTTGACCCCAATACCGCCTGCAAGGACGATGATGCGCTGCCACCATGGCTTTTTATACATCGCATAGGGCTTTTCTTCCTCCGTAAGGAATTCATCCTGCGCGGTCATCCCGGCGATATCGCAAAATCCACCCACCGGAAACGCGGCGAGACCGTATTCGGTATGCCCCTTACGGAAGGAGAAAATGCGCGGGCCAAAGCCGATAAAATACCGCCGCACCCGCATGCCAAAGGCGCGGGCCGTAAACATATGCCCCGCCTCATGGAGTGCCACGGTCAGCCCAATGCCAAGGGCGAACAACACAATGCCCAGCAAATTTGCCATTAAAGAAAGCTTTCTAGTCAGCTAAACGGTCAATGCGCGCATTCGCACGCCTGCGAGCCTCACCTTCTACGGCGAGGATTTCATCGAGGGTAGAGACTACACCAGCAAACTGGGAAGATTCCCCGAGGATCTCGCCTACGACATCAACAATCTCTGGGAGGTGGATACGCCCGGCCAAAAAGGCCGCCGCGGCCTCTTCATTGGCAGCGTTATAAATCACTCCCGTCCCCTTCGCCGCAGCCTCGCGGGCGAGGGATACGGCGGGAAAGGCGGCATCATCAAGCGGCTCAAAATGCCACGTATGCGCCTGGGAAAAATCGAGGGCCGGCTGCGCCCCCGGTACACGCTGGGGCCAATTCAAGGCTAGGGAGATGGGCAGCTTCATCGATGGCGGAGAAGCCTGGGCGATAGTGCAGCCGTCTTTAAAGGTGGCCATCGAGTGAATGACCGACTGCGGGTGAACCGTGACTTCGATGCGCTCTGGCTCAATATCAAAAAGCAGAGTCGCCTCGATGAGCTCGAGCCCCTTATTGATCAAGGTGGCGGAATTCAGCGTATTCATCTGCCCCATGGACCACGTGGGGTGCTGCGCGGCTTGCTGCGGGGTAACGTCCCACATCTGCTCACGCGACTGACCGCGAAAGGGGCCGCCCGAGGCTGTGAGAACGAGCTTGGCCAGCTCGCCTTTTTCGCCCGCGCGCAGGCATTGTGCCATCGCAGAGTGCTCCGAATCCACGGGGATGATTTGACCTGGCCGCGCGGATTTCGTGACCAAAGTGCCGCCGGCAACCAAGGACTCCTTATTCGCTAGTGCGAGGTACTCGCCCATGTCCACCGTTGCCAGGGTGGCTTTGAGCCCGAGGGAGCCCACTAGGGCGTTGAGCACGGTATCGGCAGGAACCGAGCGCACCAGCTCTTCCGCCGCACCATCGCCAGAAAGTACTGTGCCGCCTAAAGCCGCAGAAACCTCCGCAGCCGCCGCAGGTTGGGCCACGGCAATGTGGTCAAACGAAAGGTGGAAGGCGCGGGCCTGCTCAATGATCTGCTGCGGATGAGAACCGCCCGCAGCAATGCCCACGACCTCAAACTTATCGGGGTTATCCGCAATTACTTCTAATGCTTGCGTGCCAATAGAGCCGGTGGAGCCGAGAATAAGTATTCGCTGAGTAGTCACCCCTCTACCCTAGCGGTCATTTATGTAGCCCTGCTATGGGGTGGAGCCGGGCAAGAAGGCGGGGGTGTTTAATCGCCTTTGCAGCCACGATGTTTTAAAATAGTAGGCAGTCAAATGGCATTGGTGTGCCCCTCGATAAATGGACACACGCGATAGCGAAGGAGAGCAAGTGTCTTCCCACAAGCCGGTACCGCAGGTTTATGACGGTGTTTCTACCGAAGATGTTCCATCCGCAGGCTTCGGTTGGTCCCGCATCAGCCGCTCTGGTGTGCAAATCGCGGGTTGGATCTCCGTGATTTTCATGATTGGTTTCAACTTTGGTAACCACAAGGGCCACGTGGAGACCGTCTGGCTCGTCACCCTAACCGTCCTTCTGGTTGTGGGCCTGCTCATCTTCACCTTCGAGCCAAAGCTCAACCAGGTGCGCACCATCACCTCTAATAATAAGCCGGCCGACCACCAAGAACGTGACTGGATTTATGACCAGAAGACCGTTTCCGGTGCCTACACCGAGTTGACCGACTCCCAGCTGCGCGCGTTGAATATCGAGCCTTCCCGCGTATCCCACCTGCGTGTTGACTCTGCCTCCGATGCTGCCGAGGTAAGCACCGGCAAGCACGCGCTGTAATCCTAGCTACGAAAACCGCCGAGTCTTCCTCATTGCGAGGAGGCCCGGCGGTTTTGTGGTTTGCCGGGCGTGTAGTTGTGCTGCCCCGCATACGCCAACACCCGCAAATACTAAAGACAAAGCCACCTAGGCACTTTTCAAACTATGCCTAAGTGGCTGTGGCGACCTGCCGGTTCTGGCTTAGGCCGACATGTCTTCTCGCTCATCGGCGGCAAGCTGGCCACAGGCTGCAGCGATTTCATCGCCCTTAGTATCGCGCACAGTGCACGGCACTCCTTGCGCCTGGACGCGACGCACGAATTCATCGAGGCGTGCCTTGGGAGCTGCGTCCCACTCTGAACCCGGAGTCGGGTTAAGCGGGATCACGTTGACGTGCACCTTAGAGCCAAGTTTCTGGTGCAACTTCCGGCCCAGCATATCGGCGCGGAAATCCTGATCGTTCTTATCCCGGATGAGGGCGTACTCGATAGATACACGGCGGGCGGATTTATCGGCGTAGTACCGTGCGGCATCGAGGACTTCATCAACGGACCAACGATTATTGACCGGCACCAAGTTATCGCGCAGTTCATCATCCGGAGTGTGCAGCGACACTGCAAGCGTGCAGGCAAGGTCTTCGTCCGCAAGCTTGCGAATGGCAGGTGCCAAACCCACGGTGGATACGGTCACATTGCGCTGCGAGAGCCCAAAGCCCGTCCCATCTTGGCCGGTAATCTGGCGCACCGCCTGAACCACACGCTTGTAATTTGCCAGCGGCTCGCCCATCCCCATGAAGACAACATTGGATAAGCGTCCGCCTTCGGCTGCCATCGCCGCGGCTGCATGACGGAACTGTTCGACGATTTCGCCGGTAGAAAGGTTGCGGTCTAGCCCGCCCTGGCCGGTGGCGCAAAACGGGCAGGCCATTCCGCAGCCAGCCTGAGAAGAAATGCACAAGGTAGCGCGGCCGGGGTACCGCATCAAGACAGACTCCAAAAGGGTGCCATCGTGCAAGCGCCACAAGGACTTAGTGGTCTCCCCATCATCCGTAGAAGTCGTACGAATAGGCTTCATGAGCTCAGGGAAGAAGGCGTCTTTGACCTCCTCGCGCTTGCCGGCGGGGATATCCGTCATCTCTTCGACATCGTCCGTGAGATGCTCGTAGTAGTGCTTAGCTATTTGCTTAGCGCGGAATTTAGGTAGACCGATTTCTGCGAGCTTATCAATGCGCTCGCTTTCAGAGAGATCCGCAAAGTGCTTCGGTGGCAGTCCGCGCCGCGGCGCGGAGAAGTTAAGTTTTACTGGTTGAGCCATAATGATGCCCATCATTCCACGGTTTACCGGAACTTTTCCAATTGTGAACGCCTCATTTTATAGCCAAGTGGAATTTTGGAAGGGTTTACAGAAATAATGGACATATGACCAATCCGAAATACCCTGAAGATGACTTTTCTACCTCCGATGATAAGGCCACCGCGGCAGAAGATAATGCCGCTCTGACCGAAACCGGAAGCAAGGAAGTCTCCACCGACACCGGCACCACTGAGCCTGCTTCCGCCCCACAAAAAGCCCAAGGCTCATTCGCCGCTAGCACTTGGGCAGCGCTCATCGTGGGCTTCCTCTTGCTGATCGTATTAATCATCTTCATTCTGCAAAACCAGCAAGAAGTTCCAATGAACTTCCTCGGCTGGTCGGGTCAGTTCCCGGCGGGCATTGCCTACTTGATGTTCACCATCGGCGGCGCGCTCATCATGGCGCTTGTAGGTGTGTGGCGCATGCTGGAATTGCGCCGCCAATTGCGCAAGCAGGCCCAAGGCTAAATAGCCCTACCGCCGCTTTCTCCTGCCTCGGAACGTTATTCCAGCAATGCAGTGGGAAGCGGCGGTTTTATATTCAGCCCCCTTTGACACGCGGTGGTTTCAGCTCGGATTAGACCGCAAGGTTTGCCATAAAACTAATGGCCACCCAAGTAACCATGGCAGAGGGCAGCATGCCATCAAGGCGGTCCATAAGGCCGCCGTGCCCAGGGAGAATGTGGGACATGTCCTTAATGCCCAGCTCTCGTTTAAATTGCGATTCCACCAAGTCACCCAGCGAAGCGCAAATAACAAGGCCAAGGCCCATCAAAGCACCTACCCACGCCGAGTGGTGCAAGAGGAAGTGGACGGAAAGCGCCCCAACGATG
This sequence comes from Corynebacterium sp. KPL2895, assembly GCF_040225815.1. NCBI lineage: Bacteria > Bacillati > Actinomycetota > Actinomycetes > Mycobacteriales > Corynebacteriaceae > Corynebacterium > Corynebacterium sp. KPL2895. The sequence continues at coordinate 2,669 of NZ_JBEHFY010000005.1, read as the reverse complement.
ACGCCGAAGGCTATGGAGCCGCAAAAGCCCTCCCAGGACTTCTTCGGGCTCACGGCCGGTGCCATGGGGTGCGAGCCGAACATCACACCAACGATATAGCCACCCGTATCAGAGGCGACCACGCACAACATAAAGACTACGATGGAAGCGGCGCCGCTGGCCACTGGGGAAGAAATCAGCGACAGCATGGCTGCAAAGGTCGCGAAAAGCGGAATCCACGTCAGCACGAAGATACCGACGGACATGTCCCGCAGGTAATTAATGGGTGGGCGATGCCGACCGTTATGAAAAAGCCTGCCGAACATCAAAATGAGGACTGCTGTGACATATACGGCCACGAGGCCGGGCGCGCCAAGCGGCCAGGAAATCCACACCATGGCTTGACCCAAAATGATTAACAGGGTGCGCGGGATATAGTACGAGTTCTCCCGCAAGCGGGTAAGAACTTCCCACATGGCCCCGCCGACCGCGACTGCTACCACCGCATACCAAGCCAAGGGGCCAGCCCAGACGGCGAGGACGACGAGGGCGCCGAGCCCCACGCCTACTCCAATAGCCGCCGGCAAGTCACGGCCGGGACCATTTTTCGGCTGCGGCAATCGGCGGTTCAAGGCGTCACTCACCGTGACCGGCTCCTTTCACTTGGCGTTGTATGCGCGTCGCGGGGCTTGTCTATTTCCTATACAAAAATACTACGTATAGAAAAGCGCCGCCGGCCGATTGGGCGCGGCGGCAGCGGAAAAGTCCTAGACCTCCATCAATTCGGATTCCTTGTTTTCCACTAGCTTGTCAATCTGCTCGACGTAGCCAGCGGTAATCTTTTCCATTTCCTTCTCTGCGGCAAGGACCTCATCCTCGCCCTCTTCGCCATCCTTTTGGAGCTTCTTCAGCTGTTCCATGGCCTTGCGGCGAATATTGCGGATTGCGATCTTGCCGTCCTCGCCCTTGCTCTTAGCCAGCTTGACCATTTCCTTACGGCGTTCCTCGGTCAGCTGGGGAACGGTCACACGCAGTACGTGACCGTCGTTGGTGGGGTTAACGCCCAAATCCGAGTTGCGGATGGAGTTTTCAATCTCTTGGATCATGGACTGCTCGTATGGCTTGATGAGCAACATGCGCGGCTCTGGGACAGAGATGGTAGCCATCTGAGTAATCGGCGTCGGCGCACCGTAGTACTCCGCGATGAGCCCGTTGAACATCGCCGGGTTCGCGCGTCCGGTACGAATGGTCACCAGCTGCTCGCGGGTGTGCTCGACGGAAGCGGTCATGTGCTCTTCGGCTTCGAGCTGAATGTCATCGATCATGAGGCTGAATCATCCTTCAACGTTGAGGGGTAGCTGTATAAAAGGTAGCAGGTTCTGTGTCGTTTTAGAATTAGGACTGCACCAGCGTGCCGATAACCTGGCCGCTGGCCGCGCGGGCGATATTTCCCTCTTCTAGGAGGTTGAAGACCAAGATCGGCATGTCATTGTCCATGCACAGGCTAAAGGCGGTTGCATCGGCAACCTTGAGACCCTTTTCAATGACCTCGCGCGGAGTAATTTGGGTGTAGAGCTCCGCATCCGGGTTCGTGCGTGGGTCATCGGAGTACACGCCATCAACGCCCTTGGCCAAGAAGAGCACATCGGCGCCAATTTCCAAGGCGCGCTGCGCGGCCGTGGTGTCCGTGGAGAAATACGGCATGCCCATGCCGGCACCGAAGATAACCACGCGGCCCTTCTCTAGGTGTCGGTCAGCGCGCAGCGGCAGGTACGGCTCGGCGATTTGCGCCATGTTGATAGACGTTTGCACACGGCAATCAACGCCCTTTTGCTTCAAGAAGTCCTGCAGGGCCAACGAGTTCATGACTGTGCCCAGCATTCCCATGTAGTCAGAGCGGGCGCGATCCATGCCGCGCTGCGAGAGCTCTGCTCCGCGGAAGAAGTTGCCGCCGCCGATCACCACGGCGATTTCGATCCCCTGCTCAGCTACTTCAGCGATTTGGCGAGCTACATTTTCGACAACGTCCGGGTCAATTCCGACTTTGCCTCCGCCAAACATTTCGCCGCCGAGTTTCAGCATTACTCGTTTGTATCCGGTTCGCTTTTCGTCTGCAGAAGTCACGCCTTCATCGTCTCCTTTTGCGCGGGCTGATTTTATTTCTTTTCCATCTTACCTACACTGCCGCCGCTTCCCCACACTGCACCATAGGCCAGCAGCCGCCGCTTCCCCAGTGTCCCTAGACAGCACAAAAGCCCACCGAGAGGATATGAACTGCTCCCCATTAGTTGGACTGAGAAATCAGTTACCGACTAGTGGGGAGTAGTTTTCTTTGAGAGTACGAAGTTCGTTGAGCGAATATCAGCGCGAGCAGTTGGTGGAGTGTTTCGAGCAGGGCATGGGGTGTAAAGCAGCTGCCAATGCTCTCGGGGTCTCCAGACACGCCGTGCGGAGTCTCTACCGTCGGTTTGTGCTGCGTGGCAGGCTATGTCTTGTGGAGAAACCGACTAAGCAGCATTACCCCTTCGAGGTGAAGAAGGAAGTTGTCGAGCGCTACCTTGCCGGCGAGACAAGAATGGATCTTGCCCGCGAGTTTGGACTGTCGTCAGACCTGCTCGTCAAAGACTGGGCGCGGAAATGGCGCAAAGACGGCGTTGAGGCGTTGAAACCGAAATCGAAGGGCAGGCCTA
>NZ_JBEHFY010000004.1:0-134808 GCF_040225815.1 Corynebacterium sp. KPL2895 | reverse complement strand
AACAGACCAATCAACACACAACCATGCACACAAAAATAAAAAATAAGTACATTGGCACACTATTGAGTTCTCAAACAACATCCACACACCACAAGAAAATTAACCAAAGGTTAACCTCTCGTCGGCGGCTCGTACTAACCTACCCAACAACCTGAACCAAGTCAAATCCTTGAACCAAGTCAGTACAAAAAGTCACTAAAAAGTAACCAACCGGCTACCTCTCGGCGACTTGGATAAACCTACACCCCACTCCAAGAAACGCACAAATCCCCAGCACACACGAGAAAAATGCGTACTGGGGAAGGTTAATTAGAAGATTTCTTCTTCCTGCGTCCTTTCGATGGTGGCTCCAAGCCGCGAAAGGTTCTCCACAAAGTGGGGATATCCGCGGTCTATATGGAAGACATCGTGAACGGTCGTCGCTTCGTCGGCGCACAGTGCGGAGAGGACTAGGCCAGCTCCGGCACGGATATCGGAACTCCATACATGCGTAGAGGAAAGATGTTCCTTACCCCGCACCACCACGTGATGGCCATCCACTTGGGCATCGGCACCCAAGCGCAGCATTTCGTCCACGAAGCGGAACCGGGATTCGAAGACGTTCTCCGTGATCACGGTGGTTCCTTCGGCGATGGAGGAAATGCCGATGGCCATGGGCTGGAGGTCCGTCGGAAAGCCTGGGAAAGGCAACGTCTGGTAATCCACGGCGGTAGGACGCTTATCCATGCGCACGCGGAAGCCGTTTTCATAGGTTTCAATCTCTGCGCCGGCGGACTTCAGCTTTTCCAGCGGAAGGTGCAGGTGACGCGGAGCAATACCGCCAACGGTGATATCGCCTTGTGTCATGGCTGCGGCATAAGCCCAGGTGCCGGCCACGATGCGGTCACCAATGACCTCGTGCTCCGTTGGGTTAAGCCGGTCCACGCCGTGGATGGTGACCTCGGAGGTGCCTTCGCCTTCGATATTGGCGCCCATGGATTTCATCATCTCGCACAGGTCCACGATCTCGGGCTCGCGGGCGGCATTGTGGAGAACAGTAGTGCCCTCGGCCAAGACGGCGGCGGTCAAGATGTTTTCTGTCGCACCAACGGAAGGAAAGTCCAAGCGGATATTAGAGCCGCGAAGCTCGGAAGCTTCAGCGACCACGGCGCCGTGTTCAATGCGCGTGGTGGCGCCGAGCTTCTCCAAGCCAGTCTGGTGCATATCGAGCGGGCGAGAGCCAATGGCGTCACCACCGGGCAGCGCAACCTTTGCATGCCCGCAGCGCGAGGTCAGTGGGCCTAAGACGCATACCGATGCCCTAAATTGGCGGACCGCATCAAAGTCCGCGTTCGATTGCGGCGTCGCGGGGGTAGTAATGCGGACGGTGCTGCCATCGATTGTCACCTCGCAGCCCAAGCCCTCGAGCACCTTCTTCATCAAAGGTACGTCCAGAATCTCTGGGCAATTGGTCAGCGTCGTCGTCCCCTCCGCCAGCAATGCGGCGGCCATGAGCTTAAGGACGCTGTTCTTGGCGCCATCTACTTTGACGGTGCCTGCAAGGCGGGCACCACCGGAAACAATAAACTGATCTTTCACAGCTTTATACGCTACCGGTTATCAGGGCAACGCGCCGATCCGGCGGGCGGCATTGACGGCTTCGTAGCGAGTGTGTGCCCCCAACTTGCGCATTACGGAGCGTAGGTAGGACTTGACGGTTTCGGCGCCAATCCCCATTTCTTCCGCCGCTTCCACGTTGGTGTGGCCGAGCGCCACGCAGGAGAGGACGTCGAGTTCGCGGGCTGAAAGCTTGGTCGATTGCTTCACGCGCACAGGAGAGACCATCTGATCACAAAGTGCCTCGAGTTCCTTGCGCAATTCCTCGTCCTCGACGCGGTTGGCCAGCATGCGCAGCTTGGAGTGGGTGGAACGAACCTGTTCCCATTCCGCACCGTTCATGGCATGGCCGCGGGAGGCACCCCCCTTTCCGCCATCGGCGCGGCGCATCGCGGAGTTGACCGCGAGGTCTTGCTCCAGGGTCCGCGCCGTCATCGTGACTTCCTCGATGACCTTATCCCCCAGGCGCACTGGGGAGTGCACGCCAACATAGAGCACTCCTCGGATTTCACGCTGCACGGTAACCGGTACCGCAACGATCGAGTGCAGGCCTTCGTCTTGGATCACGCTGTCGTTCTCGTGGGAAATGGTGGTGGCACGCGTGTAGTCCGATACGCCCACCGCGCGGCGGGTGGTGATGACGCGCCCGCCGACGCCCACGCCGGCATCGATAAGCAGATTCTGCAGCGCCGGTGTACGCAGACCCACCCACTGGGTAATTTGCAGGCGATTATCCGCCAATAATGTTGCGTACATCGTCACTGGGATTCCGGTGGCGGTTTTGAGAGACGACAGTGCCGCGCGTACGGATTCTTCATCATCTTTGAGGCGATGCGACTCCATGAGACTCTTTCCTCGTCGGGAGTAACCAAGTAGGTGCACCCGATATCCCCGAAAACTTGGGGAGCAGCGGGTAACTACGTGGAATTATAGACAGCAAGTGGGGGTAATTCGAAATCGCCCCTTTGCCTCCACGGCCGCGAATCCCACATTTCATGCCCGAATGGGTAGTCTGTAATAAATATACCACTCTGTCTACTTAAATAGTGTATCCTTGCGCTTGTACCTGATTTGACCACGAATACGATTCCCAAAGGAGTCCTAATAAATGGCTATTTACAACAATGTCCTAGAGACCATCGGCGGTACCCCACTCATCCGCATCAACCGCTTGGCAGAGGGCAAGGGTGCCACCGTGCTGGCCAAGGTGGAGTCCTTTAACCCTGGTAACTCCGTTAAGGACCGCATCGGTCTGGCCATCATCAAGGCCGCCGAGGAGTCCGGTGACCTGAAGCCGGGCGGCACCATCGTTGAAGCTACCTCCGGTAACACCGGCATTGCTCTGGCACTGGCCGGCGCGACCTTGGGTTACGACGTTGTCCTCACCATGCCAGAGACCATGTCCAATGAGCGCAAGGTCCTGCTTCGCGCATACGGTGCAGAAATCATCCTGACCCCGGGCGCTGCCGGCATGCAGGGTGCGGTTGACAAGGCCAACGAGATCGTCGCCGAGCGCGGCAACGCCATCCTGGCTTCCCAGTTCGCTAACGAGGCCAACCCCAAGATCCACGAGGCCACCACCGGCCCGGAGATCTGGGACGACGCCGAGGGCAATGTCGATGCCTTCGTCGCAGGCGTCGGCACCGGCGGCACCATCACCGGTGCAGGCCGCTACCTGAAGTCCAAGAACCCAGACGTTTACCTCGCTGCCGTTGAACCGGCTGACTCCCCTGTTCTGTCTGAGGGCCAGGCAGGCCCACACAAGATCCAGGGCTTGGGCGCCAACTTCGTACCGGACGTGCTCGACCGCGAGCAGCTGGATGAGGTTTTGACCGCCTCCCTCGAGGAGTCCATCAAGCTCTCTCGCGCCCTTGCTACCGAAGAGGGCCTGCTGGTTGGTATTTCCGCCGGTGCAAACCTCTCGGCTGCACTGAAGCTGGCTGAGCGCCCCGAGTTCGAGGGCAAGACCATCGTCGTTGTCCTGCCGGACTTTGGTGAGCGCTACGTTTCCACCGTTCTTTTCGAGGACATCCGCGAGGCATAATTAGCCCCGCAGCCTAGTCCGTGAATAAAAGGCACCCGTCAAGCTTGGCGGGTGCCTTTTTGTGACCAGTACTATAGTCCCCATGAGCATTATTAAATATATCCGCGAAGATTTAGCCAATGCCCGGGACCATGACCCAGCCGCCCGCGGCGACGTTGAAAATGCGATCGTCTATTCCGGCCTGCACGCCATCTGGTCGCACCGCGTCTCCCACTGGCTGTGGAAGCGCGGCCTGCGGGGCCCTGCGCGCATCCTGTCCCAGATTAACCGCTTTTTTACCGGCATCGAGATCCACCCAGGCGCCACCATCGGGCGCTGCTTCTTCATCGACCACGGGATGGGCATTGTCATTGGGGAAACCGCGGAAATTGGTGATGGCGTGATGCTCTACCACGGCGTGACGCTCGGCGGTCAGGTCCTCACCCAGACCAAGCGCCACCCCACGGTGGAAGATAACGTCACCATCGGCGCGGGCGCTAAGGTTTTAGGCCCCATCACCATCGGTGCCGGTTCCGCCATCGGTGCCAATGCCGTTGTAACGAAGGACGTACCAGCCGATCACATCGCGGTGGGCATCCCCGCCAAGAATCGGCCTTCAAATAGGCATGAGCGGGTCAAGCTCGTGGATCCGGACTACTACATCTAAATAGACTAAAAGCGGCCCACAGGCTTGTGTGGGCCGCTTTTTGCTGTGCTTAACCGCGCAGCAGGTCCTGGTATTCGGGGTTCTTGTCCATAAAGTGCGCCACGGCAGAGCAGGTGGCGATGACCTTCATGCCGGCAGCCCGAGTTTCATCGAGGGCCGCCTTAATCAACGGCGAGGACAGGCCCTGTCCGCGGAAGTCATCCCCGATGACCGTGTGGTTGAACTCGCGGGTATCGCCGGAATCTACATATTCGCAGATTCCTGCTTCCACACCGTCAACGGTAAGCACGAAACGGGACAAATCGGTCTGATGAGAAACTGCTTTTTCCATGTCCCCCATTAAACCAAAAATGGTCCCTCCTTGATAATAAGGAGGGACCATAGTTGTGGCCAGAGCCAGGATCGAACTGGCGACCCCACACTTTTCAGGCGTGTGCTCTACCGACTGAGCTATCTGGCCAGAAACCCGAAGGTTTCCGCGACCTTGACGGGACTTGAACCCGCGACCTCCGCCGTGACAGGGCGGCGCGCTAACCAACTGCGCCACAAGGCCATTTTCAGTTTTGTGTGCCTCTTGGGCACGGGTAGTTACTTTACACAGCCGCCTAGAAACAACACAAATCAGCACTACAAGGGCAGTTTTCACGCTTTCCGATGCCCCTGTACCAAGGTGGCACCAACAAGCAGCGGCCCAAAACCAAAAAAGAACAGTACCCGCCGAAGCGTGTACTGTTCAGAATGCGACCTTGACGGGACTTGAACCCGCGACCTCCGCCGTGACAGGGCGGCGCGCTAACCAACTGCGCCACAAGGCCAAATGAGAAATTATTTCGTACCAACACGATGGTGTTGGTACCCCCAACGGGATTCGAACCCGTGCCGCTGCCGTGAAAGGGCAGTGTCCTAGGCCGCTAGACGATGGGGGCCAGTCGCTTCTTGGCGACTTCTAGAAATATACTGGAGACATCACCAAGAAACAAAATCGCTCCCCCAGAAGGAGTTTTAACCATGTCTGAGCAGCAAAAAACCTGTTCCTGCCACGAGCCGGATATCCACGGATACAACGCCGATAGTAAGAGCAAAGCACGTTATCTGGCGCGCCTGAAGCGCATCGAAGGCCAAGCGCGCGGGATTCACCGCATGGTCGATGAGGACCAGTACTGCATCGATATCATCACCCAAATCTCCGCGGTGACATCCGCACTAGAGAATGTCTCTCTCGCGCTCTTAGAGGACCACATAGAGCACTGTGTGGCCGGTGCGGCGGCCGAGGACGGCGAGGTGGCCAAGGAGAAGCTAGCGGAGGCTATGCACGCCATTAAGAAGCTGGTAAAAAACTAGAAAAGGAGCCGCCCGAAGGCGGCTCCTGATGTGGGCCCTGTGGCGCACGAATTTATAACTTGCCGGACATGGGGTTCCCTGCAAATGAGGTGATCCCGGCAGACCCCCACGTGGGCGTGTTCACCTGCATCTGCGACTGACTGGCGATCTTCGTAGCAATGAGCCCCGCTATCGGCAAGACCACCCAGCCCCGGCGCGCAGCCACACGGTCTATAACTCCCGCCATTACCACACAATTACTAGGTACCGCTAACCTAACTATCGGTTCACTCCATCTTTCGATGGAACCGCTACGAGTTTTAAGGCCTAGCAGAATGACCTCTCTTTCCCCACCCAAGGCACCCCCAACAGCAGAAGCACATGCAACACCCGCACAGGCGGGCGTCACCAAGTAGCAGCGGTCCCGCTGCCTTGGGGGACTGCTCCTCATCCTCGCGCTCCTTCTCGTGAGCATCGCGATGAGCTTCGCCAACGGCTCCACCCCCGCCCTACTCCGTGGTGTGGGAGGCACTACACCACCAAGGAGACGCGCAGGCCATTAGCATTGTGTGGAAGCAACGCTGGCCACGCACGCTCGTAGCGAGCCTGGCAGGAATCGGCTTCGGCGTGGTGGACGCTCTTATTCAGGCGATCACCCGCACCCCTGGCCGACCCCGGCATTCTCGACGTCAATGCGGGTGCGGGCTTCGCCGTCACTCTCGGCGTGGGGTTCTTCGGGCTCAGCAGTGTCACCGGCTACATCTGGTTCGCGTTCCTCGACGCGGCTGCCACCACCGTGTTCGTCTACCTCGAGGGGGCGGCAAGCGGAGGTACCGTTCACCCCGCTACGCTCGTCCTCGCAGGTGTGACGCTGGGCGCGGTACTTACGGGACTTACGAGCTTCCTCACCCTCATCGACCCCACCACCTTCGATGCGGTTCGACACTGGGGTGTGGGTTCCACCGCAAGCGTGACCTTCGGGGATATCCGCAGCGTCCTGCCCTTCCTTACGGTGGGCATGGCGCTCCCCATTACGTTGTTAGCAGTTCCGCTTGAAGGAGCCCAGGATTCGTAACTCTGCCCCTGTGCAGGGGCAGGTTATGTTTGTCTGCGTTCCTTTTGCTTTTCTTTTTCAGGAGCAGTGGAACTAGTCGCTGGCTTCGGTATGGCTTATTTTCGTCCCTGTCTGACAATGATCCGGGGGGTGATGCCGCCGAAGGCAGTGACATACTCCAAACTGCTAATAGGAACCTGACCCACATCAAGTGTGTGAGATCTCAAAGTAATGTGGATGCCAGCATGAAGTATGTCCGACCACCAGCGATGAAAGAAGTCCCATACTCATTAAACTCGCTAGGAGGTCTGACATGGTCTACGACTATGTCATCGGAATGGATGTTGGAAAATACTTCCACCACGCCTGCGTCTTAGATAGCCACGGCGCCCAGGTTCTATCCAAACGAATCAATCAAAACGAGCAGGCTTTACACGCGCTCTTTTCGAATTTCTACTCTGGTAACAACAAGGTCCTTGTCGTTGTTGACCAGCCAAATAACATTGGCCGACTTACTGTCGCGGTAGCCCAAGACCTTGGAATTGATGTGCGCTATCTTCCCGGCTTGGCAATGCGTCAGCTCTCACACATCCATGCCGGAAACGCCAAAACGGACATCCGAGATGCCTACATCATCGCCCACGCTGCAAAGAACCTTCCAGAATCCCTTCGCAGTGTCGACCGCATCGAAGAAGCCTTCCTCAGTTGAAAGTCCTCAACGGCATCGACGAAGACTTAGCACGCTCCTACACCAGGCTCATCAACCAGATTCGAAGCGCACTTGTTGGTTGCTACCCGCAATTCGAGCAGGCCATTCGCGGCCAAATAATCCACCGCAAATGGGTCCTGCACCTACTTGCACGCTACGGCGGGCCCACCAAGATAAAACGCTTAGGCAAGGCCAAGGCAGCTGCCTTTGCTCGACGCTATAAGGCACGCAATCCCGAGCCAGTTATCGATGCGATATTCGCTGCCATTGCTGAGCAAACAGTCACCATTGCCGGTGCACACTATGCAGAAATGGGCGTAGCAATGTCAGCAAAGGACGCACTTTTAAAGCTCGAGCACCGCAAACAAATCGACAAGGAAGTCATCGAGCTCATCAACGACATCCCCCACACTCAAATCCTGCTATCCATGCCGGGAATCGGACCAAAGACGGCAGCACAAATTCTCATGACCGCAGACGACATGTCCGACTTTCCGTCAGCTGGGCACCTAGCCTCTTACGCTGGCTTATCGCCCCGAACGAATCAATCCGGAACCTCGATCATGTCGAATTCGCTGAATAGAGCCGGCAACAAAAAATTAAAGAACGCCCTATGGCAATCATCTTTTGCATCCATCAGATTCCACGAGCGTTCACGCCAATTCTATGAACGAAAGCGCAATGAAGGCAAAAGACACAACGCCGCAGTCGTAGCACTCGCCCGCAGACGACTCAACGTCCTCTACGCCATGATGCGCAACCACGAGTATTACCACGACCCCGCCCCAGCAAAGGAAACCGCAGCAGCCTAACCCCTAACAACGAAACAAGCCGACTGGGCAAAATCCCAGTCGGCTACCAGTCGCGCGCAAAAACAACACACCTGAAAATCCCGAGTTAGGGATCTGCCCCCGTCCACCCCACCCGCGAGATTGACAAACTACATAGGAACACCCCCCGCGCTGTCGTAATCCCTCAACTCCATTGCGCTTGGGGACGATCTCGCGGCATCGCTCGGCACGAAGGTGGGACGTACCCGCGTGCTTAGCCTGATTGCCGTCACCCTGCTCGCGGGTTCTGCCCCGGCACTGACCGGGGACATTAGCTTCGTAGGTCTGATGGTTCCGCATGTGGTGCGGTGGTTCGTAGGTCCTAATCAGCGGTGGATCATTGCCTACTCCGCCTTGGCAGCGCCCGTACTCATCCTCGCCGCCGATACTGTGGGGCGCATCGTTGCACGCCCCGGCGAGGTCGCAGCCGGCGTTGTCACCGCCCTCATCGGCGCGCCCGTTCTCATCGCCCTCGTGCGCAGAGGGAAGGTGAGTGGACTGTGAAAGAGACACAGCCTGAGCGCGTATCCCCCGGCTATCGCAGTGTTACTCTGCGTTCGCGCTGGTACTCGCATCGCATCCCGGTGCGGCTCGACGAGATCAGCGCGGTGCTTTTCCTCCTGGCCATCACCTTAGCCGCAATCTCACTCACGCTGGGCGAGTACCACCTCTCCTTCCCTGAGGTACTTCACGCGATCGGCATCGGTGGCGATAGCCCCCGAATCCACCGCGTCATCGTGAGGGAGTGGCGGCTTCCGGTAGCGATCTCGGCGGTATTCTTCGGAGCTCTGCTGGGCATAGGCGGTGCAATCTTCCAATCACTCACCCGCAATCCCCTGGGCTCCCCGGACATTATCGGCTTTGATGCCGGCTCCTACACCGCTGTGGCAATCACCGTTCTGGTGCTCGGATCGACGAGCTACTGGGGGACTAGCGGGTGCCGCTCTCATCGGCGGCGTCCTCACTACCCTAGCGGTCTATGGGCTGGCATGGTGCCGTGGCGTACAGAGCTTCCGACTCATCATCGTGGGTATCGCTATGTCCACCGCCCTCGGATCGCTGAACTCCTACCTCATCACCCGCGCGCTGGTAGAGGATGCCATGGTTGTCGGTTTTGGGCGGCGGGCTCGATTACTAGGGTGGAGTGGCAGGGACTCATCCCGGTGCTCATCCTGGGCACGCTCATCTTTGTGGCGGTTGCGCTGCTTGCCTCCTCCCTGCGCACGATGGAGCTGGGCGACGATGCCGCTACCACGCAGGGCCTTCGGGTGCAGCGCACCCGCCCCCTACTCATGGTCGAAGGCGTGGCGACAACCGCGCTCGCCGCTGCAGCGGCGGGCCCTATCGACTTCATCGCGCTCACCGCCCCACAATTGGCACGGCGGCTCACCCGCACCGCGGGGTTATCCCTGATGACATCGGCGGCGATGGGTTCCGCACTGCTGACCAGCGCCTATATCCTTTCCCTCATCATCGCCCAGTTCTACCGACAGATACCGGTGGGTCTTATCACCGTGTGCCTTGGTGGCCTCTACATGATGTGGCTGCTCGTGCACGAGGCGCGGCGTCAATATGGCTCACCGCGATAAAGCACCACTAAGGCCACGAGGCATTTAGACACCACATAGGCCGCGAACTAACCGAAAGGTAGCTCCTCATATGCCCACTCATAATTCTGCCCGACTTCGCGCCCTGGATGCCACCATTGGTTACGACGGCCGCATTATTTCCACGGGTTTTCCGTCAACATTAATGACGGCTCTTTTACCGCCATTATTGGCCCCAGTGGCTGCGGCAAATCAACGCTGCTGCGCGCATTAGCTCGCATGCTGACTCCGGCCGCAGGCAGCATTATTCTCGACGGAAAAGAAGTGCCTTCATGGGCACCAAAACAGGTTGCGCGGGAATTAGGTCTACTCCCACAAACGTCTTTTGCACCCGATGGCATTACCGTGGCCGATCTCGTGGGACGCGGGTGCGGCCCCGTACCAGAGCCTCTTCCACAAATGACGCGACAGCAATGAGAAGGCCGTCTACGCGGCGCTCGCCGCTACCCGCACCCCGGAGATTTCTGAGCGGTCCGTCGAGGAGCTTTCCTGTGGGCAGCACTAACGCGTGTGGATCGCTATGCTACTAGCGCAGCAAACTCCCATCATGCTGCTCGATGAGCCTACGACATTCCTGGATATCTCGCATCAGTACGAACTCATGGAGCTGTTACGCACCTTCCATGGGCAGGGAAAACAATCGTGACGGTGCTGCGCGACCTTATTCAGGCGGCGCGCTATGCCGACCGCCCCGTGGTCATGCGTCAGGGAAAGATTGTGACCACAAACTCCCCCATGACGTGCTCACCGCCGAGCTCATGGAGGATGTCTTTGACCTGCGGTGCCCGGTAGTACCCGATCCGGTAACGGGCACCCCCGGTGGTACCACCCGACTCGCGAGCCTCTGCCAATTAGTCGTTTCCATGAAGGAAACCACCCATATAGGGTGTTTTTCTTTTAATAAAGAACCATGTATAAACCGGATTATCTCCACCTATGGAATAGTGTGATTTTGACACATATAATATCAATGTTGTCCAGAACACACATTTGATAGCGTGAGACTCAGTCCAGCCAAACCCCCTCGCCGTGAAATACGCGGCACTGTTGTTGTAGGAAAGGATTCCCTCATGCGCCGTTCAATTCTGCGCACCACCGCCGCTTTCTTTGCCGCCGTCGGCCTCACAGCCTCCGCCGCCACCATCTCGACCGCCAATGCCACCCTCTCCAGCAAGCCCGCACCGGCGGCGTCCGAAAGCCCTGTCCTCCCCTGGACGGATATGGGACCGCACGGCCCCTACGCCAAGGACATCATCAACGGCATGGCCAAGCAGGGTCTAACGGAGAATCTCACGCCCCCGAGCGCCAATATCGCCTGCACCCCTGCCCCCGGAGAGAATCCCGTCGTGCTCCTGCACGGCATGAACTCGAATGCATACCAGACCTACGCGGGCATGTCCTCGAAGCTAGCCGAGCTTGGCAAGTGCGTGTACGCCTTCAACGTGGGCAAGATGCCGGGCACCCTCACCCCGGATGGAAGCTCTCTCATCGGTAGCGTGCCCATCACCCGCGCCATGGCTCCCTTCGAGACCTCCGTGGCGCAGTTCACCAACTACATCAACCGCCTGAAGGAACAGACCGGCGCCACCGAGGTTGACCTCGTGGGGCACTCCGCTGGTGCCACCATCGCCACCGCCTACGCCAAGCAGGAGCAGGGACACGGCGTCGGCACCATCGTATCCATCAGCGGCGTGCTGCACGGCACTTCCCTGCTAGGAGTTTCCTATGCTCTGGAAAAGCTCAACGCCCTGAATGGTTTCGGCGATAACCTCATCACCCTGGCCGTAAGCCCCAGCACCCGACAGTTGCTGCAGCACAGCGACTACATGGCGCAGCTCAACGAGGGCGGGATTGAGGTTCCCGGCGTGCGCTACGCCTCCATCTCCACCCGCTTCGATGAGGCCGTGACCCCGCTGGCCGCGAGCCAGTTCACATCCCCGGAAGCTACCAACCATGTGTTGCAGGACGGGTGCTCTCTGGATGCCTCCGAGCACGTGGGCATCACGTATTCTCCGCGCGCGATAGCATTGACCGCTAATGAGCTAGGTCGCAACGTCGAGGTGCCGTGCACCCCGGTGACAGGATTTATTGATGGTGGCTCCTCTATGGACGCCGACTGGCTCCCCAGTATGGATGACATCGTGAACCCCATCGCGGAGGGTTCCTCTAAGTTCTAGGGTCGCTCTTTACCCCCCCCCCCTTTTATAGCCCCTCTACTCCTTTCAGTTCATCGCGGCAGGACGCGAAAACTGCAAGGAGTTCCGCTTGTTATGTGCCAGACACCGAAAACTACTTTTAGAACAGTGGTGGCTCATCCCGGCAACACTGGTCATAGATCATCCCGATACTGCGGGCGTTCACAGTACAAACAGCCGTGCGCCGCTGCGTCATACTGCGGGCCCACCGCGCTCATCTGGTTCCGTGGTTTAGTACTCCCAGCGTGCCCGTCAATGCCATTAAGATTGAGGTACTCCGCTGCCCCACAGGCCGTGCCATCTCCCAGTGCGTTTTCAGAAAGCCATATCCCCTCCTGCGCGGGGCTCAATGGTTAGTGCGAGGTCGCCGTGGTCTTGGAGTTATGGCGCTGCGTCATCGGGTTGGGTGTCCTCTCGCATCAGGTCAGTTGAGGCGGCGCCGGAAAGCCCGGAAAGAATGGAAAACATAGAGTGAAACAACAAAGCTGGGTGATATCGGACCACTGCTTACCCATCGAGGTATCACCCTTAACGTCATCCGGCACCGTCATGATCTTGAAGCCCAGATCCTCAAGGATTTGCGTCTGCGGGGCTTCCTTAGTCAGGGCAGCAGCACCGGAGTTGTCACCGAACACCATGAACGGCGAGACCTCATCGCTCGGCACCTCGATCTCGTCCTTGGCTTTCTTCATCCGCTCGTCGAAGTCCTTGATGACTTCTCGGCCTCTTCTTCCTGGCCGGTGGCCTTGCCCAGCATGGTGGTCACGTCTTGCCACGGGGAGCCGGAGTAATCCACCACCATGACCGGGGCGATCTTGCGAAGCTCATCCACCTTGTCAAAGACGGAGTCGCCGGAGTTCTTTGCCACGATGATGAGGTCGGGGTCGTAGTTCACGACGTTTTGGATCTTCGGCTCGGCGTTCTCCTAGAGCTTGGCGAGGTCCTGCTCCTTGGCTTCCTTCGACCACGGATCGAAGAAGCCCTGATCATCCGACAAGCCAGCGCTATTGGGAACGGTCGCGCCAGACGCCACCACGGGGGCGTCGATAGCCAGCAGGGAGCCGGTGAGGGTGGTGGAAGTCGAGATGATGCGCTTCGGCTTCGAATCCAGCGTCAGATCCCCAGCATCGGTCTCGACAGTGCGCGGCCACTGCCCTTCATCGCTGCCGGAGGAGCTATCCGACGAGGCTGAGGAATTTTGAATCGTTAGCATCACTGGAATCGCTGGAGCTGCAGGCCACCAAACCGAAGCCGAGGGTCAGCGCTGCGCCCACGGCCACGGCAGCCCATGCAACACGGGAAGTACGAGTACGAACAGTGCGAGTCGTCATTAATATCTATCCCTTCTCGGAATGTAGTGGGGTTTGTCATGCATCGCCCAGCAGCCTTTGACTGAAAGAACAGCAACATTAGGCTAGCCTTGCATACGAAAGTTTTACTTTTGCCCCTTGCAGAATTCCGAAAAATTACCAAAAAGCGCAGGATAAAGACGTGCCTACTCCCCCTTCACGCCCCGCCCTGCCCATACGAGGCCCGGTTGATATTCAACGACTCGACCTACAGGCCGTGTATCGCACTCCACTCATCGAGGGGCTCTCCCAGGACACCGCACAGAACAAGAGCGCCTCACAAGCCACAGGCACCGCACAGGAGAAGTATCTACTCACCGTGGCGCGCCCTACCGACACAGCGGAGCAGCGCGCCCTGCTCTTTCTCGACTCCATCCCCCACAGCAACCGGAATGATGCCGAATCTTTTCTTCCCGAGCAGGTGACAGTCGCCGGGGTTCCATGGCACGTCGGCACATTCGAACTTTCAGCACCGCTACTGACGGGGCCGGGTACATGCTGCTCGATGAGCGGCATTTCGAAACAGGTAAAGAACGCCGCTTGTGGCACTCAGCACTCAAGCGCTACATACCGCTGCTCCCCACCCACGACATCGCTTCGCTCTGCGAGTTGGAACTCCCACCGGCATCCCACTCGGGCACGCCTAGCAGTGCTTCTCCTGGGCCAAATCCGTTGCTCTCCCCCTATCACCGCACAGCCCGTAGCTCCCCACATCACTAAAGGCACAGGCACAGGCACAGGCACAGGCGAGTATCACCAAGGGCTCTGGCACTCAGCGCATATGGATGTGCTGCTGCGCGCAGCCGAGGCTCGCGCGGATATTCCTCCTGCTGCGGTTCTCTTCTTTGGCCTGCTGATGTCGCCCACCGCAACGACATTCTGAGGGCACTGGAGCGCGGCGATGTCTTCCTCACCAAGGAACTCCTTCCCTGGGCGCAGCGCTTCTCCCCTGTCCTCTTGCCCGCGCAGCGAATTATTGCGGGGGCATCCTTAGGCGATTTCTTTGCGGCGGGAACGGTACACCGCATTCCCGAGGTCGTATCGCACGCTATCGTGCAATCGGCAGCTCTCTGGTGGCCTGATCATGGAATGGCTGAACTGCGCGCCTGACAAACGAGGACATTAACCCGCACGTGCGGGTTTTCCATGAAGTTGATTCCCTCGAGCCTTTCCCATTGGAGGAAAATCGCGAATTCGCTGCTGCACTCCGCACCACGCTAGGCAGCCGCTCACACGCCCGCGAATACCCCGGCGGGCACGACTACATGTGCTGGCGCAGGGGCATCAACGATGCCCTCCGCTGGTTCAACACTTCTCTGTAACGCGACTCAATCTTCCTCCAGCCATACAGTGGAATTACTAGTCGAAAATCGCGTTAAGTAATAGTAACTGTTAGGCCCACCCCTAGGCCCAACAATGGCCAAAACCGGCACCTCAGAAGAACAACTGAGATGCCGGTTTGTCAACAATGTCGCGACTGACCTGTCAAGCATGTCGCGACTCATGACAGATGTGGGCCCTGTGGGGATCGAACCCACGACCTGCGGATTAAAAGTCCGTAGCTCTACCAACTGAGCTAAAGGCCCAACGTGGCTCTATATTAGCGTGTTGACTTTTAGATCTCCTAATTGGGTGTATTCGTCTGAGTCCTTCGCTGAAGAATACCCACACAAAACGGGAGGAGGGCCTCCTAGCTGGAATACCCTCCTTTTATAGTCCGGTCAGTATTAACCGCGCATGTCACCCTTTTCTAGAAAGTTAACCTGGAAGTCGAAGGCGGTCTTCAAGTCGTGCGGGGTGTGCTGGAACTTGTTTTCCTTCGCACGCTCGTAGTACTCCTCCAACAGCGGACGGTAGTCCGGGTGAGCCACGGCGATGATCTTCTCTACGCGCTGCTTTGGAGCCAAGCCACGCAGGTCAGCCACACCGTATTCGGTGATGATGACCATGGTGTCGTGCTCGGTGTGGTCGGTGTGGGATACGAACGGAACCAGAGCGGAGATGGCGCCATCCTTCGCGATGGACGGGGACACGAAGGTGGAGATGTACGCGTTACGGGTGAAGTCACCAGAGCCGCCGGTGCCGTTCATGATGCGGGAACCGGACACGTTGGTGGAGTTGATGTTGCCGTAGATATCTCCCTCGATCATGCCGTTGGAAGAAATCAGGCCGACGCGGCGGATGACCTCAGGGTGGTTGGAAATCTGCTGCGGGCGCAAGATGATGTGGTTGCGGTAGCGGTCTGCTTCCGCGTTCATCTTTTCTGCGTACTCCGGCGACAGCGCGAAGGAGGTTGCAGAAGCCACGGTCATCTTGCCGGCATCGATGAGGTCCAGCATGCCGTCCTGGATAACCTCGGTATATGCCTGAATGTTTTCGAACTTGGAGTCCAAAAGACCTGCCATCACGGCGTTCGGCACGTTACCCACGCCGGACTGCATGATGAACTTGTCGTACTCGAGGCGGCCTGCGGCAACCTCGCCCTCCAAGAACTCGATGAAGTTAGCGGCGATCTTCTCAGAGGTCTCGTCCGGCTCGCGGAATGGAGCGTTGCGGTCTGCCGAGTTGGTCTTGACCACTGCAACGACCTTCTCCTCGGGGATCTCCATGTAGGTGGTACCGATGCGGTCACCCGGCTTGTTAATCGGGATGGGCTGGCGGTTAGGCAGCTTGTCGATGCGGTAGATGTCGTGCATGCCCTCGAGGTTCTCGGACTGCCACTCGTTGATCTCAATGATGATCTTGTCTGCGGCCTCGACGAACTCGAGGTTATTGCCCACTGCGGAGGACGGCACGATATTGCCTTCCTCAGTAATGCGTACCGCCTCAATGATGGCTACCTGGAAGTCACCGTAGAAGCCCTCTTCTACCTGCTGGCCCAAGTGGGACAGGTGAATGTCCTGGTAGAGCGCGGTGCCATCGTTGAACTGCTTACGCAGTAGCGGGTCAGAGTTGTATGGGGAGCGGAAGTTAATGGCCTCTGCCTCTGCCAAAACACCGTCACAGTCAGGGGCGGTAGAAGCACCGGAGAAGAGGTCAATCTTGAACTCTTCGCCCTTTTCGTGCAGCGCCTTCGCCTTATCTGCAATGGCGGTAGGCAAACCCTTGGGGTAACCTGCACCGGTGAAGCCGGAGATTCCTACGCGGTCACCATTGTTGACGTACTTCGCAGCCTCCTCTGCAGAAACTACGAGCTTCTCAAACGGGGCGTATGCGATTCTATCGGACAACTGTCATCCTCCTTCATATACGAGTAGACCGGTGTTACGGCCAACCCAATTTAGTTACACAGACCACAGTAGCGAAAATTAACGTTTTCGCCACCATCCTTTTGTGACTTTCACCCCAATAATGGGATTCCTCGGTGGCCGCCACCTTCGTTTCAGTTGCTAAATTCCGCGGTTAACGAGCACAATTAGGGCGTGAATTTGCGCATTGGAAACTATGACCTCTCCTCCCCCGTCATCCTCGCTCCCATGGCGGGGGTAACCAACGTCGCCTTCCGCACGTTGTGCCGGGAACAGGAGCTGGCCCGCACTGGAACGGTGTCGGGCTTGTATGTCTGCGAGATGGTCACCGCGCGCGCCCTAGTGGAGCGCAACGAGAAAACCATGCACATGACCACCTTTGCCCCGGATGAAGATCCGCGTTCCCTGCAGATTTATACGGTGGATCCGGAATACACCTATAAAGCAGCCAAGATCATCGTGGATGAGAACTTGGCTGACCACATCGACATGAACTTTGGCTGCCCCGTTCCCAAGGTGACCAGGCGTGGCGGCGGCTCTGCCCTGCCTTATAAGCGCCGCCTCTTTGGCAATATCGTCTCCGCCGCGGTCAAGGCCACCGAGGGCACGAATATCCCCGTTACGGTGAAGATGCGCGTGGGCATTGATGACGAGCACCATACGCATCTCGATGCCGGGCGCATCGCCGTGGATTCCGGCGCCGCCGCCGTAACCCTGCACGGTCGCACGGCCGCGCAGCGCTATTCTGGCGATGCCCGGTGGGATGAGATCGCCCGGCTCAAGGAACACCTCGCGGATACCGGTGTTCCGGTGCTGGGCAATGGCGATATTTTCCGCGCCGATGACGCCCGCCGCATGATGGAGGCCACCGGCTGCGATGGCGTGCAGGTGGGCCGCGGCTGCCTGGGCCGGCCGTGGCTATTCGCGGAGCTGGGTGCTGCCTTGCGCGGCGAGTCCATCCCCGCCGAGCCCACCTTGGGCGAGGTCACCCAGATAATCTTGCGTCACGCAGAGCTGCTCGCGCAGCACGAGGGTGAAGAGCACGCATCCAGGGACATCCGCAAGCACATTGGCTGGTACCTGCGTGGCTTCCCCGTCGGCGGGCAAGTGCGCGCCGGCTTGGCCAAGGTGGATTCCTTAGAGAGCCTGCGCGAATTGCTGGCACCCTGGGCAGATTCTGATGCTTTGGCTGCCGATGCCGATGGTGCGCGCGGGCGCCAGGGCTCGCCTTCTAAGGTCGCGCTTCCCGATGGCTGGCTCGATGACCCCGAGGATGAATTCGTTCCGGTCGGCGCCGATATTTATAACTCCGGCGGCTAAAATCGCGCAGGTGTGACTCAGCAAGCATTTACCCGGTTTGTGAGCTATCATTTTCTGCATGCGTACTGCCTACCGTGAACATCTGGACAACTTCTCGCACGACCTCATCGTCATGTGCGATACCGTCCGCACCATCATGGATAAGGCCTCCCAGGCGCTGCTCGATCGCGCACTGGAACCCGCGGAGGAGGCGCTCAGCCTTACCGAGGAACTCGATGAGATCCGCTCACGCTGCTCCGAACGCGCGGTAAAGCTTTTGGCGTTGGAAAACCCCATGGCTCAGGATCTGCGCCAGGTGGTGTCTTCCATCTATATTGTCGAAGACCTCTTCCGCATGGGTCAGCTGGCCCAGCACATTGCCGATGCCGCGCGCCGCCGCCACCCTGAGGCCGTTGTACCCGCTGAATACCTCGGGTTCATGGAGGAGATGTTCCGCTTAACCCAGGAAATGGGTTCGGTGGTACACGATATTTTAGTTACCCCAGATGCCGAGCTATCCGTTAATCTGCGTTCTGATGATGATGCGGTGGACGATATTAACCATCACCTGCTGCGCATTCTCACCCAACGCGAATGGAACGGAACGGTGCGCGAGGCCGTAGAAACGGCGCAGATTACCCGCTACTACGAGCGCTACGCGGATCACTGCGTCTCCGTGGCTGGACGTATCATCTACTTTGCCACCGGCCTATTGCCGGAAGAGTTTGAAAAGAAGCTCCAAGAGGACCAGAAGGATGCCGAGTTCGAGGCCCGCATGAGCGAGTTAGAGCGCCAATTCCGCCGCTAATAAACGCTAAAACTGCCACAAGGGCGGTACCTCCCTGCGCTGGAGGTACCGCCCTTTTCGGACAATCAGAGTCTACTTTTAGCCGAAGCGACCAGAGATGTAGTCTTCGGTCTCCTTCTGGGAAGGGTTCTCAAAGATGCGGGTGGTTTCATCGAACTCCACTAGGTGGCCCGGCTTGCCGGTAGCTTCTAGGGAGAAGAAGCCGGTCTTATCGGACACACGGGCGGCCTGCTGCATGTTGTGGGTCACGATGACGATGGTGAAGTTTTCCTTCAGCTCGTGGATAAGGTCCTCCACGGCCAGGGTGGAAATCGGGTCCAGTGCGGAGCAGGGCTCGTCCATCAGCAGGACTTCTGGTTCCACGGCAATCGCGCGGGCGATGCACAGGCGCTGCTGCTGACCACCCGAGAGGCCGCCGCCCGGCTTATCCAGGCGGTCCTTGACCTCGTCCCAGAGGTTAGCGCCGCGCAGGGACTGTTCGGCTACTTCCTTGAGCTTCTTTTTATTCTTCTCACCAGACAGCTTCAGACCGGCAACGACGTTGTCTTCGATGGACATGGTGGGAAATGGGTTGGCCTTCTGGAAGACCATGCCGATGGTATTGCGCACGGAAACTGGGTCGACCTTGGGACCGTAGATATTGGTGCCATCGAGCAGGATCTCGCCCTTGACGGATGCGCCAGGGATGACCTCGTGCATGCGGTTTAGGGTGCGCAGCACGGTGGATTTACCGCAGCCGGACGGGCCGATGAAGGCGGTTACGGCTTGTGCCGGGATCTGCATATTTACGTTCTGTACGGCGTGGAAATCACCGTAGAAAATATCGACGTCATTGAGCTCGAGCTTAGACATTGTGGAGGTTTCTCCTCTAGAAGGGGTGTATAAGTGGCGGAATCGTGTGCGGCTATTTCTTGACCGAGAACTTCGCGGAAATTACTCGCGCCGCAATATTGAGGATGGCGATGAGGATAACCAGCGTCAGCGCTGCGCCCCACAGCTTATCCAGCACGGCGGGCTGCGCGCCGGCCTTGTACATATCAAGCATCATCAGCGGCAGCGAAGATTGCGAGCCCTTAAACGCGTCCCAGTTGATGACCGAGGAGGAACCAACCAAGACCAGAACTGGGGAGGATTCACCCATCACGCGGGCAATGGCCAGCATGATGCCGGTCACGATGCCGGATAGGGCTGTCGGCAGCACGATGCGTGCGATGGTCTTCCACTTGGGCACGCCGAGGGCATAGGAAGCCTCGCGGAGGTCCATGGGGACCACGCGCAGCATCTCTTCGGTATTGCGCACCACGATGGGGATCATCAGCAAGACCAAGGACAGGGCGACGGCCAAGCCGGAGCGGCCAAAGCCGAAGAGCGTGATCCACATGGCGAAGATGAACAACGCTGCCACGATGGAGGGCACGCCGGACAAGATGTCCACCATGAAGGTGGTGGTACGGCCGAGCCAACCACCCTTGGAGTATTCCACCAAGTATATGGCGGTAAAGATACCGATCGGAATGGACAGGATGGAAGCCAGGGCGGTTTGCACGAAGGTACCGACGATGGCGTGTGCGGCACCGCCGCCTTCGGCACTATTCATCACGCCGCGCTGGGACAGCGTCCACCAGTCAGCGGAGAAAATCACGCCGCTACCGCGAGAGATGAGCTCCCACAGTACCCAGATCAAAGGGACCATCGCCAAGGCCATAGCGCCCCATACAACGACGGTGGCAATGCTATTGGCCGCTTTGCGGGAACCGGAGATTTCCAGGAAGGTTGCCCCGCCAGCGGAGGCGGGCTTGTTATTTGTCGTAGTAGTCATTGTTGTCCTTCCTTACTTGCTCTTCACGATGGCGCGGGCAATGGCGTTGACCACAAACGTCAGCAAGAACAGCATCAAACCGGCGGCGATATAGGCACCGGCGCGCGTCTCGTTACCGAACTCGGCCGCGGCGAGGGCGATGGCGGTAGCGAAGGTGGTACCGCCATCGAAAAGCGAGAAGCGGAAGTCCACCAGCGGCGAGACCACCATGTACAGCGCCATGGTCTCACCCAGAGCGCGGCCCAAGCCCAGCATGGAGCCGGCGACGTAGCCGGACATGCCGAATGGTAGGACGGTCATGCGGATGACTTCCCAGCGCGTAGCGCCCAGCGCCAAGGCGGACTCGATCTGGCCCGGAGGGGTTTGCACGAATACCTCGCGGGCGGTAGCGGCGATGATCGGCAGAATCATCACGGCTAGCACGATGCCACCGGTAAAGAGGTTGCGGCCGGTAGCAAAGGCGGGCGAATTATCGTATTGGGTAAACAGGAAGAACCCGCCGGCCCAGGATTCCAACCATGTGTAGAAGCCGGACAGGGCCGGTCCGAGGACCTGCCAACCCCATAGGCCGTAGACGATGGACGGCACTGCGGCCAGCATGTCCACCAAGAAACCCAGCGGCTTAACTAAGCGGGCTGGGGCGTAGTTGGACAAGAAGATGGCAATCGCAAGTGCGACTGGCATGGCCAGAAGCAGGGCGAAGACCGAGATGAGGACGGTAGTGCCGAACATGGTCGGGATACCGAACTTCATCGCGGAAGTATCGGTGGTCTCCCAGCGTTCACCGTGGGTGAAAAAGCCCAATAGTCCATTCTCGTTCACGCTGAGCGCAGGAACGGCACGCCAGATAAGGAAGGCGGCAATCGCCGCGATCATCACGGTAATCAGCGTGGCAGAGGCCGTGGAGAGGAATTCGAAAATGCGGTCACCGGGGCGCTTGACGGAGCTACCGGAGCTGGAGGTAGCCAAGTCATTCTCGTTATCGCCACGGGTATGAGGCTGTTCGGCGCCAGAGACAGGAAGGGCCTCCGAGGTCGATGCCTGGGTGAGATTATTGTCTGCCATGAGACGTACTAATCCTTATTTGAAGTGGAACAAAGGGACATACGATGTACATGCCTGCGCCCCCAAAGCGCGTCTCGAGGGCGGCAGTGGGGGCGGGCGGAATGTTATTTCTCGAGGTAAAGCGGAGTTTACGCGTTACTGCAGTGCGTCAACAGCGCTCTTCAGGCGGTCAAGGTGGTCGCCCTTAACCGGGATGAAGCCCTGCTCTGCCAACTGGTCATCCTGGTGGTCCAAGACGTTGGTGAAGAATCCCTTGACCAGTTCAGCGGTCTCGTCATCGTAGCCGGCGGAGCAGACGATGTTGTAGGTGGTCAAGATGAGCGGGTATGCACCCTCAGCATCGGAAGCGAAGAGAGCCTTGGAGTCAACGACCATGTCATTCTCAGAAGCGGTGTCCTTGAACTCCAGGTTCTCCAGTGCCTTGTTGACGGTATCGTCATTCAGCTCAACCGGGCCGTTGCCAAAGTCGATATTGGCCTTCTTGACACCGTCAGCTTCCTTCTGGTCGGCGAAGCCGGCCTCAACGTAGGTGATAGCACCCTCGATGTTTGCTACCTGGTCAGCAACACCGGCGGAGCCGTTTGCGCCCTCACCTACAGCGTCAGGGAACTGCTTGCCTTCGCCGTCCCAGTTACCAGTGGAGGCGTTGAGGAACTTCTGGAAGTTATCGGAGGTACCGGACTCGTCAGAGCGGAAGATGACGTGGATGTCGGTGTCCGGCAGGTCTGCGCCTTCGTTATCAGCGGCGATGGCCTCGTCGTTCCACTTCTTGATCTCGCCCTTGAAGATCTTGGCAAGGGTATCGGTGGAGAGGTTGATCTCCTGATCACCCAGGTTATAAGCAATGGCAACCGGGCCGATGGTGGAAGGCAGGTGCCATGCGTCGTTGCCATCGCAACGCTCCTTGGCGGCCTCAATTTGGCCGTCGTCTTCCTTCAACGGGGAGTCAGAACCAGCGAAATCTGCCTGGCCGTTGATGAAAGCCTCAACACCCTTACCGGAACCGGAAGCGGTGTAGGACAGGTTTGCGTCTGGGTTGTCCCCTGCGAAGGCGGTGCCGAAGTAGGACATTGCGTTCTGCTGGGAGGACGCGCCCTCACCAACAAGCTCGCCAGCAACACCGCTGCCGTCGGAGGAACCCGAGGAGTCAGAGGAGGTGTCCTCAGAACAAGCTACGAGAGCGGTAGAGGTAGCGGCCACGAGGCCGAAGATAGCGGCAGAGCGCTTGAAGTTGCGAATCACGGGAAAACCCTTTCCGGTGCAGATCAGAGATTGATTGTCCGAGGAAACCGCATCCCCAGAAAAGGGGAACCTACATCCCACGTCCGCTTTTCGGGAGCGGGGTGCAGGTGCGCAGGTGCGGCTTTCTCACAATCAGTAAAGCTAACCGGAGGAATTAACCAGCAGGGTGCCGTGAGGTAAACAATTAATGAACAAGCTAGAAAGGTGACATGACCTTAATCACACTAACCCCAGACGACATGCTCTTCATCAACGGAAAAGCCTAGACGCTTGTAGGCCTTGAGCGCCGGTTCATTGTCCGCTTCCACGTACAAAATGACCCGCTGAGCCCCCTTTTCTACCATGCGGCGCAGGCCAATCTGCAGCAATGGTCCGCCTAATTTTTGGCCACGGTACGCCTCTGCAAGGCCCACCACGTAGACCTCACCAAAACCGGGATCTTCCTCGTCGTGCCACTTTGTCCAGTGGAATCCGGCAAGGGTCGGGTGCCCCTGCTCTTTCTCATCCCAGAAGAACAAGACATCTTGAGGATCGAACCACTCGGCCTCCATGCCGCGGTGCAGGCGCTCTAAATCCCAGCCGCCTTGCTCTGGGTGCCAAGAAAAGGCCTCGTTATTAACACGCAGCCACTCCTGTTCCACGGTGTCCTTACCCCACTTGTCCACTGCCTCGCTGTAATTGGCGGCCTGCAGCGGTAACTCGCCCACTTGTGCCGCGCTATCCAGATCCGCGCCATCGATACCCATGACCACAAGGGTGCGGGTGACTTTCAGGTCGCGGGAGTTAGCCAGGGCCTGGGCCGGCTTGCCATTGCCATGTGCCCAAGTCTCGAGGTTAGTGGTGGCGTTAGCAGTGGCATCGTAAAGCGCGGTGCCATAGCCTTTACCACGATAGTCTGGGGCGATAAAAAGCTCCGCGGTGGAATCCTCGCGGCTCGATACGCCAATAGGGGCGCCGTCCAACCAGGCCACCAAGTGCTTGTGGTGCAAGCGCTCATCGCGCAGGCCGTTGAGGAATTGCTCTGAAAGCGGGGCGATGCCATCGGCCTTTTCCGCGTGCGCTGCTAGTTCTTCCAGGGTGCCCGCCAACTCTGGGGAGGCGGGGAGGTTTTCTTCGGTGATATTCATGGTGTCCATGATACGTAGGCTAAATTTGAAGGTGTGAGTGTAGTCAAAGTCGACCGGCGCATTGTGCACGTCCTCATCCTGGTGGGCGTGGTCTTTGCTGGATGGGTGGCCGATGCCTGCGTGGCCATGCATTCTGAGCACAAGATTGCCCAGGAGGTAAAGGAGAACTCCCGGCTGGAAAACTCCCCTCAGGTGTATATCGGCGGCACCCCGTACCTGTTGGCGGCAGGCTCTAAAGAAATCCCCTATTTGCAGGTCAAGGCCCTCGACGTGGAGGTTCCCAAGCTGGGCATGGTCAATGCCTCGACCGTGCTGCGCGATATCACCGTTACCCCTGAGCAGGTAGTAAACGGCGATATTGAAGGCGCACCAGTATCCACGTATTCGCGCGGGATCTCCCTGGACGGCGTTGCGCTGGGACGCCTTTTGGGCATTACCGATCTCTCCATTGCCAACCCGGATGATATTTCGCCCTCCGGCGGCGTTTCTGCCGAGGCGGAGCTTACCGGCACTCTGCCCGGCGATAAGGAAAAATCCACCGCCATGGTCACGCTGCGCCTAGTAGGCCCGGAGTTTCGCATGGAGGTCTACGGCACCGATGATCCGCGCCTCAAGGAGGCGTTTTCCCTCAACTTCGATACGCGCGAGCTCCCCCTGCCGGCGCAGGCCACGATGGTAAGGCTGCAGGGCGGCACCATTTACTTTGAGGTCCAGCGCCGCAATATCAAGGTCCAGATGGCCCAGCTTTCCCCGCTGGAAATCGAGGGTTCGGAGCAACGGGCCGTGGAAGAGGCCGAAAAGAAGGCGGCCGATACCGCCAATAAGGTAGGTCCTGCCCCAGATGAGGACGAATCCTAACGAAGGCGAATAAAGTCCCGCAGCACTTCCTGCACGGAGCGCTGGGCCACCTGCCGCCTGTCTTGCGGCGCGTAGACCTCAATGGCATCGGCCACAGAGGTCAGCGTTACATGGCGGAAGGTCCCCTCGGATTCGCCATCGGCCTGGAAGCGCTGCGGGGTATGGCAATCGAGCTCGACGCGCTTGGCATCATCAAAGCCCAAGGTCTTTTCCTTCACCAGGCGTTTGAGCCAGCCGTGCTTATCGGCACCAAAGAGGTGCAGCAGGCCAATGACCCCACGCACGCCGCTGAGCTTCTCCAGCCCAAAAAGGGCTAGGCCCTCATCGAAGGAATTGCGCGGGTTGGTCACCACCGGCAAGGGGCCCAAGAAAGTCCAGGGGTTGGTATTAGAGGTAAATAAGAGTGGGAAGTCCTTCTTATGGAGCGTCTGCCCCAAACGGGATTCTGCGTACACCGTGATCTGCGGCGGGTTGCGGCGCGCGCGCAGCCAAGCCCGAATAGCCACGTTGAGGTAGCGCAGCGGGGTGGCGGAAAAGCCTTGTTCGCGGGCGCGGTCCACGCGTGCGAGGACGTCCGCGTCCATGCCAAAACCGGCGTTGACGGCAAACCAGCGTTCGTTCCAGGTGCCCAGGTAAATGGTGCGGCGCAGATCGCGCTCTAGCATGCGGGCCAAGACGTGGGTGGCCTCAACCGGCGTATTGGGAAAGCCGAGGGCGCGGACGAAGACGTTCGCGGAGCCGGTGGGAATGACGGCGAGCGCCGGGACCTCGTGCGGGCTGGGGAGATCTTCACCGGCCGACCCCAGCAGGCCATTGACGATCTCATTGACGGTGCCATCGCCACCCACGGCAATGATGACATCATAATCATCCCTGGTCAGCCCCCGGACGATGTCTTCTGCATGCCCTGGGTAATGGGTGAATTTCACCAATAGGTGCATGCCTTCTACGGCCCGCAGGGCGGGTACGATTTGGCGAAAGAGCCCGTTGGATTGCGAGGTCGAATTGGGATTGGAAATCATCAGCGCATGCACAACTGACTAGTCTAGTAGTTAAAGCACCCCCAGCACGACTAGGCTGGACGCCCATGAGCGAAAATACCGAGAACACCAATACCCCGAACGTCGAGACCGCCGCCGCGTCCCACCCGGAAAACACCTCCGGCGCGCTCAATGGCAATGACGCGGTCAACCAGGCCGCCGAGCAGTGGAAGGATGCGGCCAGCCACAATATCCCCGCCATCGAGCTTGGGGATGTCCCCGTCCCCGCAGATACCGCCAATCTGCGCCAGGGCCCTTCGCTGCACGATGGCCTGCTGGGGCTGCTCCCCCTCGTAGGCGTCTGGCAGGGCGAGGGCCAGGCCCACGACACCGATGGCAGCGAATACACCTTTGGCCAGCAGCTGGTCGTCGCCCACGACGGCGAGAATTACCTGACCTTTAGCTCGCGCACCTGGAAGATCGATACCGAGGGCAAGCCGCAAGGCCCGTCTACCCGTGAGACCGGTTTCTGGCGCATCTCCGCCAAGGATGAAATCGAGGTCACCTACACCTCTTCCACCGGCATCGTGGAAATCTTCTACGGCGAGCCCTTCAACGAGCGCGCTTGGCAGCTCGAATCCGCTTCCACCATGGTCACGGAGACCGGCCCGAAGAACCTGGGCCCCGGCAAGCGCATGTACGGCCTCATGCCCAATAACAACCTGGGCTGGGTAGATGAGCGCATAGTCGATGGTGAGATGCGCCCCTACATGTCCGCCGAGCTCACCCGCATCGCAGGCTAAGCAGCTGGCTAAGCCCCTAGCGCGGCATCGATAAGGCCTCGGATTTCTTCCTCGTTATCCGGGGCTTTTAACGTTTTTTCATTCAGCTTGGTCACCCGCACCGCCACGCGCACGGAAGAGACCAACCACACCGAATCGGATTTTTCTAAGTACTCCACCGTCAGCGGCTTGGCCTTGCAGCGGTAACCGCGGTCCTGGGCGTAATCAAAGAGCGCTGCCTGCGTGGTGCCGGGCAAAATGCCGCGGCCGGCGGCGGTGCGCAGTTTCTTTCCCCGCACCGCCACCACGGTGGAGGTAGCGCCCTCTAAGATTTCGCCGGTATCTGGATCCGTCAAGATGAGATCGTCGTAGCCCTTGTCCTTGGCCATGCGCAGCATCGCCATCGTCGCGGCGTAGTTGAGCGTCTTGGCCGGTAGCTCTTCGGCCACGTGCCACAGGCGCGGGCTCGTCATGACGGTGACGCCGGTGGCGCGTTGGCGCAGCGGGACATCGCCAAGCGGCTGCACCGTCACCCACGCGGTGGGCACGCCGGTCGAGGCCCGGCCGCGGGTATAGGTCCAGGTGCATTTGGCATCGGCAAGCTCGGTATCGGCGCCGCAATAATCCGCAATTGCCAGCCGGGTCGCCTCTTCCCACTTATTCATCGGCGGCTCCGGCAGGTCGAGCGCCCGCGCCGAATCGCGGAAGCGCTGCGCGTGACGAGCAAGGTTGGCCGCCTTCCCGTCCCGGACCAACAGCGATTCAAAGATGCCATCGCCGCGGGTCACGGCGGCATCATCGGCATAGACCAGCGGCAGGGAGGGCGAATGCTTGCGCACCGACCCACCAAAAGGTTCCACGACGTAGATGACCGGCTCTTTTCGCGGGGAAGGTTTCATACGCTCGATTATGCCCTACCATCGGTAGATGTGAGTTATTCTTCGCCACTTCTTCAACGCGCCGGTGCCGCCGAGCACCAGGACGCGACTGTACTCGATGCCCAAGGTGTGGCCTGGCACTATGGCAATCCCCTCGGGGAACAGCGTGCGGCCGAGACCAGGACCATCGCCATCGACCGCTCGCAGCGCCGCGTGCTGCGTGTAAGCGGGGCTGATGCGCCGGGATTTCTTAATAACCTGCTTTCGCAGAAGCTTGACGATGCCCCCTCCGGCTTCTCCGCCGGCGCCCTCGACCTGGATATCCAAGGCCACATTTTGCACCACATGGATATCACCCGCGAGGGCGAGGACTTCTACCTCGATCTGCCCGCCGCGCAGTTCGAATCCGCCCAGGACTTTTTTACCAAGATGGTCTTTTGGTCTGAGGTCACGGTCGAGGAAGCAGACATCGCCATCGTGACTTTGCTGGGTGAGGCCGATATTCCTACCCCACCCACCGTGGCTTTTTCCCGCGAGGTGCTATGGCCGGGAATCAAACGCATTGACCTGGGTATTCCGCGCGAAAAATTGGTGGAATCCATGGCTGACCTAGAGGCAGAGGGCGCGCGCTTGGCTGGGCTCATGGCCTTTACTGCCGAGCGCGTGCGCGCCCGCGAGCCGGAGCTGGCCGCCGACTTGGATAAGAAATCCATCCCGCACGAGGTTCCGCAGTGGATTAGCCGCAGCGATGCCGACCCCGCCCACGTGCACCTGAATAAGGGCTGCTACCGCGGCCAAGAAACCGTGGCGCGCGTGGAGAACCTGGGCCGCTCTCCCCGCCTCTTAGTGCTCCTCCACCTCGACGGATCCGCGCCGGAGCGGCCGAATGTGGGCGATGACATTTCATTTAATGAACGTAAGGTAGGTCGCATCGGCACCATCGTGGATGACTGCGATTTCGGCCCCATCGCCTTAGGCTTGGTCAAGCGTTCTGCGCTGGATGCAGGCACATTGGATATCGGCGATACCGCGGCGTCCATTGATGCCTCCTCCATCCCCGAAGATGAGGGCCCCAAGGCCGGGCGCGAGGCGGTAAACCGGCTGCGCGGGCGATAGATTTTCCACTCATCGGGGGCCGGTGCGGAATTTTTTCGTCACACGCGCTATTGTGTCTTACAGGAAGATACACAATTGACAAGCCGATGGGGCGCCCAAGAATCCCTGGAGCGCCCTACTAGCCCAAGGGGGTCATGCACATGGGACGCGGACGCGCTAAGGCAAAGCAGACCAAAGTTGCACGCCAGCTCAAGTACAACTCACCCGAGATGGATATCGAGTCCCTTCAGCGGGAACTCGCTGCTCAGCAGGAGGGTGACTCCCACGACTACGAAGAGGATGATCCCTACGCCGAGTATGTCGACGAATGGGATGAGGACAACGACGACGAGCGCTAATCTTCCGCTCGCCGGATAGATCCACAAAAGGCCTTAGGTTTTAACCTAAGGCCTTCCTCTTGTACCTAGAAGTTGGAGTGTTCGCCGTGCATGATAACGCGCGGTTCTTCGCCGTCTGCTTCGCGGACGCTGCCCAGCTCCCACGCATCGATGTGGCGGGCGGTAAGCATGGCCAGCGCGCGGTCACGGTCCTCCGGGTTGACCACGGCAATCATGCCCACGCCCATGTTGAAGGTCTTTTCCATCTCTGCCAGCTCAACCTTGCCCATGGAAGAAATGAGCTTAAAGATCTGGCCCGGATTCCACGTGGAGCGGTTGACCTCAGCGCTCAGACCCTCTGGAATAACGCGCTCCAGGTTGCCGGCCAACCCGCCGCCAGTAACGTGGCAGAAGGTGGATACGGAGCATTCCTGCGCCAGCGCTAGGCATTCCTTGGCGTAGATGCGGGTGGGTTCCAAAAGCTCCTCGCCTAGCGGGCGGCCGAGCTCTTCCACATAACCATCTAGCGGCATGCCCGCCTGCTCCAGCAGGACGTGGCGCGCGAGCGAATAGCCGTTGGAGTGAAGCCCAGATGAGCCCATGGCGATGAGCACATCGCCCTCGCGCACGTTTTCTGGGCCCAACACGCCATCGGCCTCGACCACGCCGACGGCGGTGGCGGAGACGTCGTATTCGTTCTCCCCCATCATGCCTGGGTGTTCCGCGGTCTCGCCGCCGAGCAGAGCAGCGCCTGCCTGCACGCAGCCCTCTGCAATGCCCTTAACTACCTCGGCTACCTTTTCCGGCACGACCTTGCCCACGGCAATGTAGTCCTGCAGGAAAAGCGGCTCGGCGCCGCAGACGACTAGATCGTCGACGCACATGGCCACCAGATCGATGCCGATGGTGTCGTGCTTATCCATGGCCTGCGCCACGGCGAGCTTGGTGCCCACGCCATCGGAGCCAGCCGCGAGAATCGGTTCCTTGTAATCGCCCAGCTTGAATAGCCCTGCAAAGCCGCCGAGGCCGCCCATGACCTCCGGGCGGGTGGCGCGCTTGGCGTGTGGGGCAAATAGGCTTACCGCGCGGTCGCCTTCTTCGATATTGACGCCGGCTGCGGCGTAGGTGTTGTCACTCATGTTTTAGAAGTTCCTTAGAAGTTTTTATTCGGTTCCGAGCAGGGTGCGCACGGCATCGGCATTGGGGTTTCCTGCGGGAAGACCCAGGGGATATTCGCCGGAGAAGCAGGCGGTGCACAGCTCGGAGCGGGGCTGCTCGGTGGCGGCGACCATTTCATCGATGGAGACAAAGCCCAAGGAGTCAGCGCCGATGGTCTCGCAGATGGTGGAGCAAATCTCGTCCGGATCATCGGACGGGCTGGCGTTGGCAATCAGCTCGCCGGGCGAGGCGAAGTCGATGCCATAAAAGCACGGCCACTTCACCGGCGGGGAGGCGATGCGTACATGGACCTCGGCGGCGCCGGCCTCGCGCAACATGCGGATAAGCGCGTGCTGGGTATTGCCGCGCACGATGGAATCATCCACCACGACGAGCTTCTTGCCGTCGATGACCTCGCGCAACGGGTTGAGCTTTAACCGGATGCCCAGCTGGCGCAGGGTCTGCGTGGGCTGAATAAAGGTGCGGCCCACATACGCGTTTTTCACCAAGCCGTGGGCGAAGGTGATGCCGGATTCGCGGGCGTAGCCCACCGCGGCCGGGTTGCCGGATTCCGGTACGGGGATGACCAGGTCTGCATCCTCAACCGGGTATTCGCGGGCCAGGCGGCGGCCGATCTCCACGCGGGAGGCGTTGACGGAGCGGCCCTTGATATCGCTATCCGGGCGGGCCAAGTACACGTACTCGAAAACGCAGCCGCTGCGCTTGACGGGTGCGAAGTTTTCAGAGCGGATGCCGGCCTCATCAATGGCGACGAGCTCGCCCGGCTCGATTTCGCGAATAAATTGCGCGCCACAGATATCCAGCGCACAGGTTTCAGAGGCAACGACCCAGCCCTTGGCCAGCCGGCCTAGCACCAGCGGGCGCACGCCCTGCGGGTCGCGCGCGGCGTACATGGTGTGGCCATCAGTAAAGGTCAAGCAGAATGCGCCCTTCACCCGTGGCAGGAGCTCGCGGGCGGAGTCGAAGACGGAGGTGGTGTCATCGACGCCATCGGCAAGCAGCATGGACAAACACATCGAGTCAGAAACCGATTCCTCGTGCGGCTTAATCAGGCCGCGCTCGACGGCCTCTGCGCGCAGCTCGAGGTAATTGACTAGGTTGCCGTTGTGGCCCAAAGCAATGTCCACGCCCGTCGAGGAGGTGGAAAACATCGGCTGCACGTTGGACCATTCCTTGCCGCCGGCCGTGGAATAGCGCGTGTGGCCCACCGCCACGTTGCCGGTTAAGGCAGAAAGGGTCGATTCATCGAAAATATTGGCCACCAGGCCCATGTCTTTGAAGACGACGATGCGGTCATCATCGCCCACCGCAATGCCGGCGGCTTCTTGGCCGCGGTGCTGGAGAGCAAAAAGGCCAAAGTAGGTAAGTTTGGAGACTTCCTCCCCGGGAGCCCAGACGCCAAAGACGCCACACTCTTCGCGGGGTTCCTCCTCGTTACGATCGTCAAGGTCAGTGATACTAGGAGTATGTACTTCTACCACGGCGTTTATATTAGCGCGTTGGGCCGTCGAAAACTAACGGAATGATGGGCAGCCACTGCGCAATCTCCCCTGAACGCGACCCGGAAGCATCGATGCGACCTGTGTTTTTGACCTCGTCCCAGTCCGTGACACCGGTGGCCAAACGCAGCCAAGTCTCCGCATCCATTTCCACCACATTGGGTGGGGTGCCGCGCGTATGACGAGGGCCTTCAATGCACTGCACCGCAACAAATGGGGGTACGCGCAGCTCCACCGAGTGCCCCGGCGCGTCGGCCTCGAGGGTGCGGGCGGTGCGACGGACGGCATCGGCAAGCAGGGCCCTGCCTGGCTTTTGTTGCCCGTCCGGGTCCTGAATCCAATCCTTGATGGCGATGACTGCCGCGCGCGTGGCAGCGGGATCTACGGGTTTAGGCATAGCCACAGCATAGCTACTGTTATCTTATTGTTTATGTCACCTACTGACGCTGCTGCGGAAACCCAAAAGTCCCCTACCCTGACGCTGCGCTTTATGGCATCGCCAACCGATGTCACCATGGCCGGCGCCCCCGGCATCAACGGCGGGCGCGTGCTGGAGTGGATCGATAAGGCCGCCTACGCCTGCGCCGTGCAGTGGTCTGGGCAGTACTGCGTGACCGCCTATGTGGGCCATATCCACTTCACCCGGCCCATTCCCTCCGGGCACATCGTGGAGGTGCGCTCGCGCATCGCGATGACCGGCCGGTCCTCCATGCACATCATCAACGAGGTGCTGTCTGCTGATCCCCGCGAGGGCATTTTCACCCGCGCCTGTGATTGCCTAGTCATCTTTGTGGCCAAGGATCCCGAAAGCGATAAGACCACCCCGGTTCCCACCTTCGTTCCCGATACCGATGAGCACCTGCGCGTGGCCGAGGCCGCGAAATCCCGCATCGAGCTGCGCAAGGCCATCGAGCTCGAGATGGACAAGCAGACCTACGATGGGCCTTCCGATGCCCCACGCATGGTCAACCGCTTCCTAGCCAAGCCCACCGACGTCAACTGGGGCGGCAAGGTACACGGCGGCACCGCGATGCAATGGATCGATGAGGCCGGCACCGCCTGCACCATGGAGTAGTCCGGCGAGCGCACCGTCGCCGTCTACGCCGGTGGCATCCGCTTTTATAAGCCCATTTCCATCGGCGATCTCATTGAGGTCGATGCCCGCATGATGCGCACGGACCGCCGCTCCATGCAGATGTCCATCCACGTCCGCGCCGGCGATCCCCGCGGCGGCCGCGATAACCTCAAAACAGCCATCCACGCCACCGTGGCCTATATTGCCCTGGACCGCGACGGGCAGCCGCTGACCGCGCGCACCTTTACCCCACAGACGGAAGAAGATATCCGCCTGGCCGAGCACGCCAATATCTTGCGCGAGCTGCGCGGCGAATATTCCCCGAAGCCGCTCATCGTGGCCCCGCACTACCAGCACGTGGATTAAATTTTCAGCACAATTTCTTTTGCGCGGCGCCCGCGCATCAGCGTGGTATTAAATTGGTTACTGAGACCACGCTAGAGAAATGAGTTGATATGTCTAACCCACGCCTGCGCCGCAGGGTGCAGTACTCCGCCGCATTAATTGCCTCCGCAGTGCTGCTGGCCTCCTGCCAGAACCCGGCCAACCAGGAGGATAAAGATGAGGCTTCGGCTACGCCGACGACCACCTCTTCTTCTACCTCCGCAGAAAAGACCTCAGAAGCATCTTCCACGGCATCGAGTTCTAGTTCCGCTACCAGCTCCAGTAGCGCCAGCAGCTCCGCCACTAGCTCTTCCACCACTTCCGCCAAGTCGAGCGGTACCCACGCAAAACAGCGCTCCGAAATCGAAGGACATGTGGTGGTGCTTTCTACCGGCGGCACCATCGCAAGCACCCACGATGACAAAGGCGCGGTGGTGCCCACCGTAAAGGGCTCTGATTTGGTAGACCCGCTGTACTCCGAGTTCGACAAAGACAAGCTGGAGCTCGAGGTCAAAGACATTGCCAACCTGGATTCTTCTGCGATGACTTTGGCCGATACCGATAAAGTCATCACTGCTGTACAAGAGCAGCTAGAACGCGATGACGTCGATGGCGTAATCGTCACCCACGGGACCGATTCCATGGAAGAAACCGCTATTGCGCTCGATACTTTCCACGACAGCGATAAGCCCGTCGTACTCACCGGTGCGATGCGCCCGTTCGATGACGATGATCCAGACGGCCTGGAAAACCTCGCTACCACGGTAGAGACCGTCACCAACCCGGACTATGCCGGCCACGGCGCATTCATCGCCTTTGGCGGCAAGGTTATCCCCGCCCGCGGCGCGTTCAAATCTGATACGGAAAAGGCCGATGGCTTTGCTACCAATAGCCAGGAGAAATTCCCAGAACGCCCCGAGCCGCTGAAGTACGCTCCGCTTGGCGATGTCCGCGTGGACATCATCGCCGCCTACCCCGGCGCCCCAGCGGATCTCATTGAGCAATCCTTGGCCAAGGGCGCGCAGGCCATCGTCATAGAGGGCATGGGTTCAGGAAATATCGGCCCCGATCTGGCTACCGCCGCCATGGAAGCCGCCAAGTCCGTTCCCGTCGTGCTTACTACCCGCGTGGATCACGGACCCGTCGAGGGTATCTACGGCGGCACCGGTGGCGGTGCCACGCTTGCCGATGCCGGCGTCATCCCTTCCGGTAACCTCCGCGCACCCCAGGCCCGCATGCTGCTCGCAGCCGCAGTTGCCACGGGAACGGATGCACAGAAGCTCTTTCCAACTGCAAAATGAGGCCGTATACTTTAGCGCGACGCTGAAAGGAGGAAAGCATGGCTGAAATTTTTGACGTTGGGCAATACATAACTGAGCGCATTCCCAACGTGGACAAGCTCAAGCTGTACAAGCTGTGCTACTTCTCCCAAGGCTGGCATCTGGCGTGGACGGGCCGACCATTATTCCAAGCGGAGTTTCAAGCGTGGCGGCACGGCCCTGTTTCCCGTGAGCTGCACATTCAAACCTGGCAGGTAGCGGGGGATGAAAACCCCTGGCCAGTACCCTATGTTCCCGGTGGTCAGTCCGACAATCTCAGCACATACGAACGTGAAGTAGTAGATAGCATCATTGCGTTCTACGGCGGAGTTGAATCGACCCGGCTTTCTGATTTGAGCCACGGCCTTGCCTGGAATGAGCTCCTCCAAGAGTTCTCCCAGGCGATGATCTCCAGCGAGCCCACCCCACGACCTCCGCTACAACCAGCAGAAGTTCTTTTGCCTAATGTTGACCTCGACGGAGACGTGGATGAAATCTTATCCTCACCACTGGCCAAGGAAATCGAACAAAACTGGTGGGAGACTTTCCGGATTCTCGCTGACCGTTAACCAGACGGGTTTGCGGCAAGAATTGATCATCCTGGCTCATGCCGCCCTGTTCAATAACACGGCAATTGCGGTCTAGGCAGCGCCAACGACCACTTGCCATACCGCCACGAGGTGCACCACTGCCGCCGCGATGGTCGCGGTGTGGAAGTGCTCGTGATAGCCGTAGTAGCGCGCATTACGTCCGGGCCACTTAAAGCCATAGACCAGCGCACCTACGGAGTAAACCACGCCGCCGGCCAGCAATAGCCAAACCACCGCTGCACCGGCATCACTCCACAGCGTGGGTAGTAGCGGCAGCACCAACCAGCCCAGCGCTAGGTACACCACGACGTCGAGCCACCGCGGATGCTCAATCCACACCAAGTTCAAAATCACGCCCAAGATAGCGCCCGCCCACGCAATGGCCAGCATCCACGCGGCCTGCGCTGGGGATAACGCAATCAAACACAACGGGGTGTACGTAGCGGCAATGAACACCGCAATCGTGGCATGGTCCGCCCGCCGCCACCACCGCACCGCCCGGGGGCTAGCCCACGGGTAGCGGTGGTAGAGCGCCGAGACGCCAAAAAGCCCCACCAAGCCTAGGCCATAAACGGTAACGCCCAGACCCTGCCACCAGTGCAGTGTCATCCACGCATATGTGATGAGAACGGTGGAGGCGATCACCGATAGCAACGCCGCCAACGCATGACCCCATCCACGGGTCAGCGGCCGCTCGCCACGATCCGCCATCCAATAGGTGCGCTGCACCAAACCTTCTTTCAAGGGATGCTCCCCCGCCTCTTGAGTTCCTTCAACATGTATCTGAGCCACAGCGATACTTCTTTCTCCCACCAGAGCTAAGTTACGTTACCGTAAGTCTACTGAGGGGAGTAAAGAGCTTCAAGGAAAAGGAGAATCTAATCCTTTTCGCCAGAATCCAGCCCGTCTACGATTCGCACGGTTTCCATTGCCACACGAGTAACCTTGCCAATTAAATCGACGATATAGCACGGGTTGCCTACTTCATCGGCCCAATCATTCGGGTCATTCTGGATTCCGGAAGCATCATCCGTTTTATCCCGGTACCGGTCAATCAACCATGCCAACGCCGAGCGCGAGCCGAGCATGTACTGGTCCGCTTCCGCCGGAATACCGGAAATGGTCACCTGCTCGTTGTAGATCAGCTTCGTCATATCATTGACGTTCTTGCCCGTTTCCGGATCCTTGCGCTTGGCCCACTTCATCTTGTCCACACGCCAAGTCTCCCGGTCAGTCTCATCGCCCTTGACCTGAATATCCAGCGGCCACGGTTCCACGGACTCATAATCTACGTGCAGCGCCATCAGTTCTTTGCCGGCCGCAGCAAAGTTATCGAACTCCGCACGCGAAGACGGTGTTTCAATATGAGGCAACACCTTCTTCAAATCCACTGCATACTGAGTGCGGTAGTTAGGGTCATGGAGCTTGCCATAGACAAAGTGGAAGATGTCATCACCAGATACATCACTGCCCAGAGCATCTCGGTAAATCTGCTTAATTTCATCGGTGATGTTGTCAACTCGCACATACCCGTCAATGACCTCGCCAATCTGCCCGTAGACACTGGCTTCATCTCGCTTAACGACGTTTCCTTCACCGAAGAGACTTCCATCTTCAGTATCTACCGAAGTCCAGGTAAAACGAGGAAAGAACTGGCCCGATCCTGATCCGCTAAGGCATAAATCAGGAAGTAAGTCAGTAGCAAGTGCATTGAAGTCGCGAGATGCACTACTAGCTGCCGGAAGATAGAAACCAATATTTTGATGCAAAGGTGTTGGGAAGATCGACGGCAGTTGATAACGCTCATGGTTTAGAAGGACATCAAAATAAACAAACTGAGAGCAGAAAGGTCGATACAGCCCAGTAACAACCCTGGAAATATCGAAATCGAATTCTTTATTTTGGTAGGCAGAATTTCTTAATGACCGACTCCATTTAATCTCCTTAGAATCAGCAAATTCAGGTTTACGTTTTAAGTAATCCGATACCTGTGCTTCGCCTTTTCCTCTCGTATGATTATTCTGACTATGGAATGCTTCACGGGTTCGCTCGTATGCCCTCCCTAAAGTTTCTACCTGACGCTCAATCTGATCTTTATTAAACGAATAGACCCAAACATCCCGGTTCGTCTGCAATCCAGCGGAAAATGTCGAAAAAATACGCGTTGATTTTCCCTTTTTCTCACCAACTACGGGCCATTTTTCAAACTCCTCGGATCGTTGGTTTAGCCAATCACCCTGTTTATTAGGCTCAATGGGTCGCCATTCAATGGTTTCAATCGCGGAGGAATCTACGATCTCGAGCTTTTCTTCAGCAGAGAGGTAGTCGCCGATATCTCGGTAGTACAGCTGAAAACCGGACTTTGTTGAATCCTTGATACCAACCATGACTGCAATGGTTGTGCGACCACCATCCCGGAAGACGTTTCCGGACTCTTTACGGCGCTGTTCACCTGCTGTGCGAGCATTTCCGCGCAAGTTAAATAAATAAAGATCGGTGAAGTCCTCAGCCATCGACAATCGCACGCCGTCGCCGGTATTACCGTCAATCCAGCCGCCGTTTGATACAAATGCCACGATTCCCTGGTCACCGATGCGGTCGGTGGCCCATCGGAAAGCGCGCAGGTAGGAATCGTACAAGGAATTCTTATTGGTAGCCGTGGACTTAGCCGCGTAGGTATCCGCAATGCGTTTATCCAGGCTCGGGTACTTCTGGTTGGCGTTGAGATCATTCGCCGATTTTTGTCCCGCAGAATACGGCGGATTGCCAATCACGACGTTGATCGGCGCGTTCTTCTGGCGCTCGATAGTGGCGTTGTTTTCGCGGAAGATGTTGAGGTCTGGAACATCGCCTTCTTCGTGGACCTGGAAGGTATCGGCAAGCGCGATATTCGTGAACGGTACATATTCCGGAGCCGGCTCGTCGTTGCGCTGCGCGGTCTCCTCACGCAGGGCGTTGTAGGTGGTCTCAATATTAACGGCAGAGACGTAGTACGCCAGCAACATGATCTCGGTGGCGAATAGTTCATTGGCATATTTGCGCGCCAGGTCTTCCGGCTTGATGAGGCCAGATTGCAGCAAGCGCACCATGAATGTCGAGGTACCGGCGAAGGGATCGAGGATGCTCACGCCTTCATCGCTAAGCCCCTTGCCAAAGTGCTTGCGGGAAACCTCATCAGACGCACGCAGTATGAAGTCCACAATCTCTACTGGGGTATAGACAATGCCGAGGGCCTCGGCCTGCTTCTTGAAGGCCTTGCGGAAGAAGCGCTCGTAGAGTTCCTTAATCACTTGCTGCTTACCGGAAGCGGAGGTCACCTCAGACGCGCGAATGCGCACGGATTCGTAGAACTTCTCCAGCGATTCAGTCTCCGTGTCTAGGTTGGCCTTGGATAGAGCTGCCACCATCTTCTCCATGACCTGGGCTACCGGGTTGTGGGTAATGAAATCATGGTTTTCAAAGAGGGCATTGAACACCGGTGCAGTAATCAGGTGTTGCGAGAGCATAGAGATGGCATCATCAGCCGAAATGCCATCATTCAAGTTATTGCGCAGGCCCTCAACAAACTCATCGAATTCTTAGCGCAGGTCCTCATCAGCGTTTTCTACCAGCGTGGTAATGCGGGTGATTTGGTTTTCTGCAATAGTGGCAACATCATCGGCCCAGTCCTCCCAATAGGTGCGGGTGCCGACCTTATCCACCAGCTTGGTGTAGATTGCCTCTTGCCATTGCTCCAAAGAGAACAAGGCAATCTTCTGGGTCATCGCGGAAGAATCATCCTCAAAGGCCTCAGGAGACTTGGTGCGTTCTACATCCTTCAGCTTTTCATTATCGCTTTTCTCCTTGTCCCCAGGGACATGGTTGACATCAATGGGTAGTTCTTCTTGTGCGTTGGCTCCGTTGAGCGCGATGGAATTGATCTTGGCGTTAAAGCGATCATCGTGTGCACGCAGCGCGTTAAGGATCTGCCAGACCACCTTGAAGCGCTGGTTATCATTGAGCGCCTCCGAGGGCGAGACATCTTGCGCGACGGCGACCGGCAAGATGATGTAGCCGTAATCCTTGCCCGCAGATTTACGCATTACACGGCCCACGGACTGGACCACATCCACCATGGAATTGCGCGGGTTGAAAAAGATCACCGAGTCCAGGGCAGGCACATCCACGCCTTCCGAAAGGCACCGCGCGTTAGTCAGTATCCGGGCTTCATTTTCGGCCGCGGGCGATTCAATCCAGGACAGTTTGGTGCCGCGCTCCATGGCGTTCATGCCGCCATCGACGTGCTGGGCAGCGACTTGAAGATCAACATTGGTCAAGGAGACATCATTAAGCACCGCCTTATCCTTCAGCAGCTCCTGGTGAGTCCTAATCAGGGAAGGAAAGCTCTCCGCAATCTGGGTAGAGGTCTTAATATCCTTGGCAAAGGCCACCGCGCGCTGCATGGGGTTGGCGTTTTCATCGAATCCACCCTTCTTTCCTTGCAGCTCACCAGAACGTTTGGCCAAGCCATTCCACGCGCCGATCATCGCGGAGGCAAGCGAGAGGTTGATCTGATTGTCTTCGCTATGGGCCATAGCGTTGGCAGCCACGGATTCATCGACGGTCATGACCAAGACTTTGTAATCCGTCAGCAGGCCCTTGTCCACGGCCTCGCCAAAGCCCAGCCGGTAGAACTCGGGGCCATAGATGCCCTCATCGTCCATAGAGGTCAGCTCGGCAGAGTGCTCTGCGGCCTTGCCTTTCACGGCGTCATCGAAAAGCCGCGGCGTTGCAGTCATGTACAAACGCTTAGAGGCCTTGATGTAGTCCGCGTCGTGCACGCGCACGAAGTTACTGGAATCCTCGCCGGCCAGGGTGATGCCGGTGGTGCGGTGGGCCTCATCGCAAATAACCAGGTCAAAGTCATCTAGGCCCTGCTGCTGTGCCTCGTGCACTGCCGCCAAGGATTGATAAGTGGAAAAGACGATGTTGAGCCCCTTGGCGCGTTTTCCAGACTCAAAACGCCGCGCAATATCCGCGCCCTCAGTAGAGACGGGAACTTCCAAGTCATAGACCGCGATATCCTCAGCTTTCTTGGATACCTTCGAATCCGAGCACACCGCGAAGGCGCGCATATCGAGGCGCCCTTGCGCCGTCCATTCCTTCAACGTCTGCGAAAGCAGCGAGATAGAAGGAACCAGGAACAGGATGCGCGCCTTGCCTCCCCTATCTTCGGCCACGCGCTCTGCGAGGCGCAGCGCAGTAAACGTCTTGCCGGTACCGCAAGCCATGATGAGCTTGCCGCGGTCATGCGTCTGAAATCCCTCGATGGCCCTGTCGATAGCCGTTTGCTGGTGCGGGCGCGGCTCGAAGGTCTTGCGCTGCGAGAGGTTGATTTGAATGTTTTTATCCTGCACCTCGGAGCCTGGAAAGGCGACGTCCCAGTTAATGGGCGATTCTGCGATGGCAGAAATACCAATGCGGCTGGTGGGGATAATCTGGTTGGCCAATGCTTCCTCGGCGTGCGAGGACCAGTGATCCGTGGTGGAAATGATCATCCGGCTACCGAAGTGCTCGCGGCCATGTTCCGTTTCAAAGGAATGCCCCGAGGCCTCAAAGAAGGAATCCAAGTGCGATTTCTGGATGCGCGCGGTGGACGCATAGAACTTGCACTGGATAGCGGTCCACGTCCCGTCATCGCGGCGGCGGGCCACCAAGTCAATTCCGGTATCGGCCTTGCCGCCGTTATAGCGCCAGTCAATCCACCGGCTGACCTCATCAAACTGTGCTTTGAGAGTGGGATCAGTCTGAAAATAGTTGACCATCAACTTTTCAAAGGCGATGCCATACTTCGCCTTTGGTTG
Organism: Corynebacterium sp. KPL2895; assembly: GCF_040225815.1. Lineage (NCBI taxonomy): Bacteria > Bacillati > Actinomycetota > Actinomycetes > Mycobacteriales > Corynebacteriaceae > Corynebacterium > Corynebacterium sp. KPL2895. The sequence continues at coordinate 94,030 of NZ_JBEHFY010000004.1, read as the reverse complement.
GTTTTCGCGCAGCTGTTCCAGGACCTCAGAGAACTTTGACATAGAAACATTATGCCTGAGGGTGCTTCAGGTTTCCTTCGTTATTGCTGCATTTCGCTAGCTGTAGCCCGATGAAATGGCTTACTCAAGTGGTCAGCCCCGTTTACATAGGGAAATGATTGCCCAGGGTTGGATATATCTTGAGTCTTTACGCGTTTTAGTCCTTGCGCCCGTCCGCATAGTCCACAAGGAAGCGCAAAAAATATTGAGCCGGATCAGAAAGACGATTCTGCGCACTCCACACCACCCGTAGCGGCCGGTCAAAGCTGATTCCCACCACCGGAACCTCTACGTATTCACCTGTGGCCAGCTGTGGCTCCACCGCTCGCCGTGCGATAATCCCCGGCGCACCCAGAGCTCCTATCGCAGTACGTTGAGCTCCCAGAGACCCGAACTCCCCTGCCGGCGGGGCGAGCGTTCCCAGAATATCCGCCACCACTTCTCGTGTGCCGCTTCCCTGTTCACGCAGCACCAAGGGCGTGGATTGCAGCTCCTCCTTCGTCACCGGAGCTACCCTCGTTTCCGATGCAGACGCTGAGGGGCTCGCTGGCTGATTGTGATTGTGTGGCTTCGCCCAACGATGTTCTGCGGGGACAACAACCACGAGTTCATCGTGTCCGACCACACGCTCGTGCAGTTCGTGGGCCACCCAGTGGCCCTCAATAATCGCTAGTTCTGCCTGGCCTTCAACCACGTGGCGCTGCGCCTCTCGGCTGTTGAGCTGGCGCATGTGCAGATAAGCATGTGGGTGAGCGCGTTGGTAGGCCGCGGCCCAGCGGGGGTAGTCCACTTCGGCCACAGTATGAGAAACCACCAAGTTAATGTCTTCGGTGACCCCAACCCCAACGGCTGTTTCGAGGCCACGCGCGCATTCGTTCAGGGCGCCTTCTAGTCCCTCGAGTACACGGACGACTTGGCTGCCCACTTCTGTGACGGAACTACCCGCGGCTCCGCGCCAAAAAATGCGATTATTGAGGCGTTTTTCAAACTTGGCGATGCGCGTACTAACCGTTTGTTGGGAGACATTCAGATGTTTCGCAGCCTGGTTCATACCCCCATATCGAGCTACAGCAAGGACGGCATCAACTGTGAAAGCATCGGGAACGTAGCTGCGTCGAACGGGAGAGAATCCATCGTTACCATCTTCTCGTGAGGGGTACATTCATTTATTGTAACCCCGTTCGGATTATGCGCTCTCCCGCGCACATCAAGCAGTGCCTAACCTGAAAAATATGTTAAAGGTTCGCAATGAAATAGAACTTCCTCCGCTGGGTCCTGGCTGGGCCGGAGCAGTAATGGGGCTCGGAATCTCCTCGTCTCTCATCGATGCTCACCTGAGCCCAACCCTGGGCCACCTTCCCGCAGAAATCATGCTCGGCGTCGCAACGCTTGTCGCCCTAGCGCTCTCAATAAGTTTCATTAAGTACCGTAAGCCAGGGTTTAACGCCAAAGCCATGCCTGCGTGGGGCATGGTCTCCATGGGCATCCTGGCTTTGGGTAGTGCCTACTCCCTCATCTTGGATGCCTGGCTGATCCACACAGTGTGTTGGGCAATAGGAGGCGCTCTTAGCGTAATTACCTGTATAAAGTATCTAAAGTTCCTTGTCCTTGAACGCCCCGACTCTCCGGCGTTTACCTGGGGACTGCCACTAGTAGCGCCCATGGTTACTGCAACTTCCTCGGCGCAGCTGGCACCGCATGCAGGTGAGTGGGGTTGGATTGTCCACGGTATTGGCGTGTTCTGCTTTTCCTGGCTTTGGTCACAGGACTGCCCATGTTCGTCCTCGTTTATCGGCGAACCTTTCCCACGGTTCCCACTAGCTTGGCTGCCACCACCTGGATCCCACTGGGTCTTGTCGGCCAATCCACCGCGGCAGCCCAGCTACTCGCCGGCGACCAATGGCACTTCCGCGCCATGGTCTACGGTGTCGCGATGCTCAGCGTCGGTGTCCCTCTATCGATCTATGCAATTATCAAGCATTGGGGAACAACCCTTGGTAACACCCCAATGTCCTATAACCCCACGTGGTGGGCCAGCACCTTCCCCGTGGGCACCTGCTGCCTCGGTACACAGACCTTATCCACGCAACCCGCCGCGCTCGAGTGGGGTATGGGGTGGATGAATACCGTCAGCGCCGCCCTGCTAATTCTGCTCCTCCTCCACGTCACCTGGGCAGCTTTTGGAGCCATCAAGGTCAGCACTCTGAACCACGGGCACTCTTCCCTTCAGGCGGCCTAAACACGAAACCAAGGTTTACCAACCAATCATTGTTTCTTCGGGTCGTGCTCGCTGAAAAACGCGGGCATCGCCTGGAGAAGATGCTGGTTCCACACCTCGTGCGCGCTAAGGGCGGAAGCATGATCGGCGTGCGGACGCACATACTCGCTAAGCTCTACTCCTTTGTCCTTCGCCCGCTGGCGAAAGTCATCATAACTAGCCGGTGGAACAAGGCGGTCGTGGTCACTGCGTACGATCATGATAGGCGGCATATCCGAGGTCAGATGCGTCGCTGAAGTCACGAAGTCCGCGCGGTCGGGATATTCCTCGGGCGTTCCACCCAGGTATTTCTGCACGGTATCGCGGGAGCCCTGCGCGGCATAGGGATCGTCAGAATCATAGATGTGGCGGACATCGAGGGCTGGTGAATCCGCATACACGGCACGAGGAACGGCCGGCGTGCCGGGACAGTCGGTGGAAGGCAGCTGGGTGGGGTGTGCGGCGGCATCGGCAGTCGCGTTCAGGACCAACTGCCCACCGGCGGATTCACCATAGGTAAAGAAGCGCTCCGGGTCGCCGCCATAATCCGCGGCATGGGCGTTGACCCAGTTCATCGCGCAGCCCACCTGCCCCGCCGCGACCTTCCACGTGGGCTGTTCCCAGCTAGACAACGTGTAGTCAATAGATAATACGAGGTAACCGCGCTGGGCCATCTGCCGCATATTGAAAGCCTGAGAGCGCTTAGTCATCTGGTCCCAGCCGCCGCCGTGGACATACAGCATCACCGGGTGGGGCCCACTTTCTTGTGGCGTGTAGATATCCAAATCTAGATCGTCGCCGTGGAAGGAATCGTAGGCCACCGTATGGTCGGGGCCTTCGTCGGTGCTTTCCACTCCGGCCCAGCTAAAGGCAGCGGGAATATCAACATCGGTTCCCTGCCCCTTCGCGGCGTGAATCTGCGTGCCGAAAAGCACAAGCCCGGCGATGAGGGCGATCGCCGCGAATGCACCCGGCACATAGCAGCTGCGCGAGGCGAATCTTCCTAACACCGCAAGCAGCAAGAGAATAAGGGAAAAGATAATCACCGGCCCTACGTACTGAGGCCCGATAAGTGCGCCCGCGCCCCAATACGGGATATGCGGCGTAAACGGTGCAACCGCAAGCCACAGCGCGAGGAAAGCGACAAGCGCAAGCGGGACGGATAACAGCCGGGCAACGATCTTCATACCGGCAACGGTAGTCCTAGTTTCTGGGAATGCGTGGTGGAGATTGCAGCTCCAGTGGGCGTATTTTCTTCTATGACGTTTCACTGCACTCTGCGGCTAACGAGAGTCTCTAAAACTCCTTGTCTCCACACCAGTGCCCGCGCTGATAAAGAAGCGATCTCGGAGCTCTTCATTATCTTCGTCAGCCCCTGCTTCTTCCCAACACGCAGCCAAAAGATCGTTACCAGAATTGAATCCATAAGCTGCTGACACTGGGTCAAGCCGCTTTGCCAAGCTCTTTAATCGAACGCTTTCTTTTCGCAAGGAGTCCACGACGAGAGTCGCCAAATAATCGAATTCCATTATTTGGGAGGCCAGGTCCTCCACCGTCTTTTCTACTGATGTTACGGGCAATCCGTCTATACTTTCTATATCCCCGACCCCCATCTCACGATCGTCATAAATGTGGATATCATTCTGACTGGTTTGTTTCCGCAAGGAAGCCGAGAAAGTCTGTGTATTCGGAATCAAATCACCAATGCTATGGATAAGTGCTGCGGACTCATGAGACACAACGATCTTATTGTCGGCGTCTATACGTTCTACCGCAAATAGGTTTGGTTCAAGGGATATCCAGGCTTCCCTGACATCCGTTAATGGACCAAGCTGAACTGAGGGAAGAAAGTAGATGCCCCTGCGTGCGCGCGTTAGAATCTCGCTCCCTGCCAAGCGATTTATGTGGAGGCGAGAAATACCTTCGCGTTGAGCCTGAGCCGTAGTGATAATGCCCCACTGATTTGCTGCTAAGGATTCTAGCTGCGCCAGAATTTCTACAGCTTTCATTTCGACACCGAACCCCTCTACCCTTAACCTCCTTCTTTACTTGTATCAACCTGAGGGATACAAGTAAAGACGGATTGAGTACCTACGTTGCACAGCCTTGAAAGCAAAACGCCCGGCTGAAGCCGGGCTTGAGCTAGGCGATGCCAGAGGCTGGCTTACTCCGCAACAGAATTAGCGCCCACGACGGCGTAGCCGAAGAGCTCAGGCAAGGTGGAGAACCATGCTTCAACCAGCTGGGAGATGGCCACGGATTCACGGCCCAAAGTAAGCGCGCCGGTTTCGGTGGTCTCACCCACGATGGCCGCGATGGCGGCGCCCTCGTGCACGGCGGAGAGATCGAAATCGAGGTCGAGGTCGGCGGCATCGGCAAGCGCGTTCAGCACCATATGACCGGCCGTGGGCATACATCATCACTGAGTGGGTACCAGAATCATTGGGTGGATAGCGGCCGAGCAACGATCTTCAAGTCCTCGGTTCCGGAAAGACGTGGTGGCGGCTTTAGTGGAGAAACCCCCTACTAACTAGCCTTTTTGAAGGAAAGGCGGCGGTCTCGCAGAGGCAAGGCGTCCTTCCGGCTTAGCTCCGCGATACATAGTGCGATTACAAAGCCCACCAAGACGATCAATGAGGACCATGACAACCACATTTCAGAATCTGCCTTGGCCAGCGGTGGGAATGAGAAGAGACCCAAGACCGGCACAACATAAATGATGCGATTCTGCCCGCGGGCCAGAACGCCCAGCAGTGGCAATACGGCGCACAAGACGTAATGGTCCCACAAGATATTGGAGGTAGCCGTAAGAACCGTAAAGATGCCGACGGCAGCAATGCGCCACGGCTCCTGTGACCGCAAAGCGGTAATAATAACCAGCGCAATCAATGCCAGGGCTACAAAAGGCGGAATAAGGCTGGCAGCCAGTGAAGGATCATGAACGATAGTGACAAGAATGCTGTCATCTTCAACCCGATTGGTGCTCAGTTGGGAAGCAATCGACCCGTTGACAGGAGCGACCATTATTGCCGCCTTGATGTCCTGCAGGGTATCCCACCAAGAGGTAAACACGTCCCAGCCAGAAACGACGATTGAGTAGAGCACAGCAACGGCTCCTGTCCCGAGTGCTACCAATCCCGCTTTGCGCGCCCGCGGAAAGACCACACAGATGAGCACGAGGATAATGGGGGTTAGCTTTACTGCAGATACAAGTCCTAGTGCAATTCCTGCGCGTACTGGGTGCACGCGAGCAGCAGCAAGGCCGTATGCAACGCCCGCAAAAATCAGCGGGCTCGTCTGGCCAAGAAATAACGATGATTGAAAAGCTATCGATGCCCAGCCCAAGAGGATTCCGAAAAGCAAGGTAATGGTCGCTATCTCTTCCTCAAACCACAAGAACCAGGCGGAGACTATCAGCACCACCAACGCCCAACCGGAAGCAATCGCGAGCAATATCACGGAAACATCAAAACTCATGACTCGCACGACCAAGCTCATCACATCCGCGAGAAATGGGACGTGAACATAAGGGTGCGGGAATTCAGTGACATCAGAGTGGGCGATGGTGTCTAACCACACATCACCACGTGGCAGTGCGAAATCGCGTTCATCGATTCTATATAAATGCTCCCGATTTCCATCGCGGACGAGCAATCCAGCAATCCATAGCGCACCCCAGTCACCGTAATTCAGTTTTCCGGCGGAAATTACGGCAACCACGAGGCCAAACACCAGCCCAATACCATGGTGGTACCACCGCAGCACTGTTGTTGCGGGCGCGGAGGCTTGATGGCGGGAATGCGCGCTCATGGGACTCCTAATATAAAAATTACGATTCGAGACAGAGAGAAAGGGCGATGCTCATTGGGCAGCGACCCCGACCATCGAAGATAGTCTAAATGCTCCTCAAGCCCGGCCAAAGCCGGGCTTGAGCTAAGCGGTGACAGGGGCTGGCTTACTCCACAACGGAGTTAGCGCCCACGGCGTGACCGAAGAGGTCAGGCAAAGTAGCAGACCATGCCTCAACCAACTGAGAGATGGCCACGGATTCGCCACCCAAGGTAAGCGCACCAGTTTCGGTGGTCTCACCCACGATGGCTGCTGGGATGCCAAGCTCAGCGGCACGGGCGAGCACCTTATCGGCGCGGTCAGCGGTGGTGGCCACGAGCGCGCGGGAAGCGGACTCGGAGAAGGCCGCGGTGAAGGCGTCCTCGTGCAAGGCGGTGAGATCGAGGTCGAGGCCGAGGCCGGCGGCATCGGCAGGCGCACCGGCACGCTTGGCCATCTCAAAGGCGGCAACGGCCAGGCCGCCCTCGGAGACATCGTGCGCGGCGGTGAGCAAATCGTTGCCGTCGAAGAAATCCGCGAGGCGCTTCTCATTGGCCATGTCCACCTGCGGCGGCAAGCCGTTGAGGTTGTCCTTATCGGCGCCCTCGGCGCTCACCAGCTGCCAAATGGAACCGCCAAACTCATCCTTGGTCTCACCCAAGGCGATGAGGACTTCCTTCTCATTGACGGTGCCCAAGTTATTGCCAATGGCTTGGTGCACATCGTCGATAACGCCGAGCACGCCCACGACAGGGGTGGGCAGGATGGGCTCGGAGCCGGTCTGGTTGTAGAAGGAGACGTTGCCGCCGGAGACGGGGATGGAGAGTTCAACGGCGGCATCGGCAAGCCCATGCACGGATTCGCGGAACTGCCACATCACGTCCGGGTTTTCCGGCGAACCGTAGTTCAAGCAGTTGGTAATCGCAACGGGCTTCGCGCCGGTAACCGCGACGTTGCGGTAGGCCTCCGCCAAGGCCAGGCGCGCGCCCATGTTCGGATCCAGCTTGGTGTAGCGGCCGGAAGCATCGGCGGAAACGGCGACACCGCGGCCGGTCTCCTCATCAATGCGCAGCACACCCGCGTCCGCGTGGTGGGACTGGACGGTATTGCCACGCACGTAGCGGTCATACTGATTCATGATGAAATCGCGCGAGCACAACGAAGGCGAGGAAATGAGCTTCTGCAGGGATTCCACCAGGCCGCGCTTGTCCGTGCCCTGGTATTTCTGCAGCTCATCCTGCCACTCGGGGCGGGCGTAGGGGCGCTCGTAGACGGGTGCTTCATCCGCGATGGTGCCAGCCGGCGCATCGACGACGACCTCACCCTGGTGGCGGATGACCAAGTGGTCACCTTCAGTAACCTCACCGATTTCGGCGCAGGTGACCTCCCAGTGCTCGCAGATTTCGCGGAACTTCTCCACGTTTTCCGGCGCCACGACGGCGCACATGCGCTCCTGGGACTCGGAGGCAAGGATTTCCGCTGCGGTCATGTTTTCCGCGCGCAGCGGTACCGCATCGAGGTTGACCTCCATGCCGCCATCGCCGGAAGCTGCCAGCTCAGAGGTGGCACAGGCCAGGCCAGCGCCGCCCAAGTCCTGGATGCCCACCACAACGCCGGCGTGGTAGAGGTCCAGGCAGCATTCGATGAGCACCTTTTCCGCGAAGGGGTCGCCCACCTGCACGGCCGGCAGCTTCCGCTCCGCGCCGTCCTCAAAGGTATCGGAGGCCAGCACGGATACGCCGCCGATGCCATCCAGGCCGGTGCGGGAGCCAAAGAGCATGACCTTATTACCCTTGCCGGAGGCGAAGGCGAGTTTCAGGTCATCGACCTTGAGCGTACCCACACACAGGGCGTTGACCAGCGGGTTACCGGCATAGGTTTCATCAAAGACGGTCTCGCCGCCAATATTGGGCAGGCCCAAGGAGTTGCCGTAGCCGCCCACGCCAGAGACGACGCCGGGTAGCACGCGCTTGGTATCGGGGGCATCGGCAGGCCCAAAGCGCAGCTGATCCATCACGGCGATGGGGCGCGCCCCCATGGCCATGATGTCGCGGACGATGCCGCCCACGCCGGTCGCCGCGCCCTGGTAGGGCTCCACATAGGAGGGGTGGTTGTGCGATTCCACGCGGAAGGTCACCGCGTTGCCATCGCCGATGTCCACCACGCCGGCGTTTTCACCAATGCCGGCGAGGATCTTCTCCCCCATCTCCTCCGTCATGGTCTCACCAAAGTAGCGCAGGTGCGTCTTGGAAGACTTATAGGAGCAGTGCTCGGACCACATCACGGAGTACATGGTCAGCTCCGCGTCGGTGGGGCGCCGGCCCAGAATATCGTGGATGCGCTGGTATTCGTCATCCTTTAGGCCAAGCTCAACGTACGGCTGCTTTTCATCCGGGGTAGACTGCGCCTTGTCTACGGTGTCATTAGAAACGGTCATGTAGGTGGCCTCCTTAAACCGCCGGCGCTTCCGCGACGGCCTTGATGGCGGATACGAATAGTCCCAATCCGTCGGTGGATGGGCCGGTCAGCGGGTCAATGGCGTGCTCTGGGTGCGGCATGAGGCCCACGATGCGGCCGGACTCATCGCTTACCCCAGCAATGCCATTGATGGAGCCGTTGTAATTATCGGTATAGCGAAAGACCACGCGGCCTTCGCCCTCGATACGGGCGATATCGTCATCGCCTGCCTGGAAGCGGCCCTCGCCGTGCTTGGCGGGCACTAAAATCTTTTGGCCTTTTTCAAACTCGCTGGTCCAGGCCGTGGTGGAGTGCTCCACCTCCAGGTAAGTATCGGTGCAATGAAAATGCAGGCCCTTATTCCGGGTCAATGCGCCCGGCAAGAGGCCTGCTTCAGTCAAGATTTGGAAACCATTGCAAATGCCGAGTACCGGCATTCCTGCCTTAGCGCGGTCGATAACGCTGCGCATGACGGGGGCGAGCGCCGAGATAGCACCCGAGCGCAGATAGTCACCATAGGAAAAACCGCCCGGCACGACTACCGCGTCCACGCCGCGCAGATCAGCATCCGCGTGCCAGAGGTTAATGACCTCGGCGCCGGCGGTGCGGGCTGCGCGGGCGGCATCCACATCATCCAGGGTGCCGGGGAAGGTGATTACTCCGATTTTTGCGGTCACTTACTTGACCTCCAGCTGCGTAACCTCGTAGTCCTCGATGACGGTATTAGCCAGCAGCGTTTCTGCTACCTTATCCAGTTCCTCTGCGGTAACGGAATCATCTACCTCGAGTTCGAAGCGCTTTCCTTGGCGCACATCGCTGACACCGGATACTCCGATGCGACCCAATGCGCGGACGACAGCTTGGCCCTGCGGATCCAGAATTTCCGCCTTGGGCATGACATTGACAACTACACGAGCCATGAAATTTTTGCCTTACTGTATGGGGCTTAGGTCTGCCCGATTCAGTGTAGTCATACCCCCGCCCAATCCCTAGATATACCCCCACTGCAGGGTTTTCACCCCGGTAAAGCAAACTCCGCGTAAATTACCACCAACAGGAAAACGAATTTTGCGCGGCACCCAGGTTTCACAGCCTGCTCGCGCGAAACCCGCCCAAAGCGGTCCCGGGTACACCGATTGTTCAGCGAGTAAAAATAAAAGGCGTCCATGACAACTTTCTCTATGATTAAGGTGACTTCTATGGCTCTTCGCCGCCTTGGCAGGGTAGCCCTCGCTGCCGGTTTCTCCACCCTCTCCCTATCCGTCGCGGTTCCTACCGCCTTGGCCGCCCCGGATAATTCCACCGCGGTCATCTCTGAGGTCTACGGCGGTGGCGGAAACAAGGGCGCGAGCTTTTCCAATGATTTCATCGAGCTTTATAACCCCACCGATGCCGCGATCGATCTCACCGGCTGGTCCGTGGAGTACTTTGCCTCCAACGGCAATAGCGGCGGCAAGATCACCCTGTCCGGCACCATCGCTCCCCACGGTTACTACCTAGTACAGGCTGCCGCCGGCAATGGCCAGGCCCAGGCTCTTCCCGCCCCGGATGCAGAGGGCAAGGTCAATATGTCCGGCACGAAGGGCTCGGTGCAGCTTGCCGATGCCACCGGTAATACCATTGACCTCATAGGTTACGGTGCCGCCTCCAAGTCTGAAAGAGCTGCCACCGGCGCGCTGTCCAATGACACCTCCGCTTCCCGCAACGCGGCGGGCACCGATACCGATGACAACTCCGCGGACTTCACCGTCGGTAGGCCAAATCCCACCAATTCCGGCAACGAGTCCCCCTCCCCGCAGTCAGGCGGATCGGGTGACTCGGGCAGCTCCGATGATTCCGAGAACCTTCCCGCGCCCGAGGGCATTACCCCGATCGCTGAAATCCAAGGCACCGGCGATGCCTCCCCGCTCGAGGGCAAGAACGTTGCTACCCAGGGCGTTGTCACCGGCGTGTGGAGCGAGGGCGGCCTGAACGGCTTTACCATTCAGACCGGCGGCACCGGCAAAGAAGCCACCGATACCTCCCAGGCGCTTTTTGTCCACATGGGCAAAAAGGGCGCCGATAAATACCCCAGCATCGGCGATTCCGTAGAGGTCACCGGCCAGGTATCCGAGTACTTCGGCGCCACCCAGGTCAGCGCTTCTTCCCTCAAGCAGCTCGATACCGCATTGGAAGCGGTCACCCCGCTCGCGGTGGACGAGCTCCCCCAAGGCGACGGCGCCCGCGAGCCCTTTGAGCACATGCTCATCCAACCCGGCACGCACACCGTGACCAATAACTACTCGCTCAACCAGTACGGCGAGGTCGGCCTCGCCCCGGGCGAGGAAGCCTTCCGCCAGCCTTCCGATGTCCATTCCCCTTCCACCGACCCTGATTCCGAGCTGCACAAACTGGCCAAGGATAACGCTGAAAAGCTCGTTACCTTGGATGATGGCCGCACCCGCGATTATTTAAGGACCGATAAGGACACCCCGCTGCCCTATATCGCCCAAGATGGCGGCAAGACCATCAAGTCCCTGCGCACCACCGATACCATCGAATTCCAGCACCCGGTCATCGTGGGCTACTCCCACGAGCAGTGGCGCTTCCAGCCCACCGAACCGGTCACCGGTGAGACCGCCGGTGCCGATCTCCCCATCTCCTGGGAAGAATCCCGCGATGCGGAGCTGCACGCCGTCGATGATGTCAAGGGTGAATACACCATCGGTGCCTTTAACGTGCTGAATTACTTCACCTCCCTGGGCGAGGAATTCGGCGGCAGCGCCTATACCGACCGCGCGGGCAACAAGGTCACCGTCAACCGTGGCAAGACCCGCGGTGCCTATACCGAATCCGCCTTAAAGGACCAAGAGCGCAAGATCGTCGCCGCCATCAATGGCCTGGATGCCGATGTCATTGGCCTTTCCGAAATCGAAGATGGCTACGCCGTCACCGGGGACTTTAACCAGCGCGATAAGGCGTTGAAGCGCCTGACCGAAAAACTCAACGAGGCCGCGGGCTCAGAAAAGTGGGCCTTCGTTCCCTCCCCTTCCAAGGATCAGGTTCCTGAGCGCCCCGATGTCATCCGCACCGCGTTTATCTATCACAAGGACGTGGTCAAGCCCGTAGGCGAATCCCGCATCTTCCAGGATTCGCGCTTTTCCGGCACCGCCCGTGAGCCGCTGGCCCAGGAATTCCAGCCGCTCACTAGCGATGACGAGTCCTTCGTCGCCGTGGCCAACCACTTCAAGTCCAAGGGCTCGGTGGCCAAGGGCGATGAAGATTCCGGCGATGGCCAGGGCAATAACCCCAACGTCCGCAACGCCCAGGCACAGGCCGTGCTCGATGCCCTGCACAAGCAGGACGATTGGAAGGATAAGCCGCTTTTCGCCCTGGGTGATTTCAATGCCTACACCCACGAAACCGCACTCGATGTCTTCCGCAACGATGGCTTCACCGTGCCTGCGGAAAAGTACGGCGCCGATACCTCTTACCAGTTCGGAGGCCTGCTCGGCACCTTGGACCATGTCCTGGCCAATGAGGTTGCTTCGGGCGCGCTTGCCGATGCCCAAGTGTGGAACATCAACGCCGACGAACCCGTCGCCTTTGAGTACTCCCGCCGCAACTACAACGCCGTGGATTTCTACGACGACTCCCCCTTCCGAGCCTCTGACCACGACCCCGTCAAGGTCGGTTTTACCCTGGGCGAGGATGAATCCACCGTTGCCCCGGGCGGCGACGACCAGGGCAACGATGACAACACCGATGGTCCAGGCTTCGGGTTCGGCTCTAGCTCCTGGGGCACCGGCGCCATTATCGGCTTTGCCATCCTGGCCGGCCTTCTCGCCATCCCCGGCTTCATGGCGGCCACCGGCAACCTACAAAAGATCATCCCCGCTGGAATCTGGGGCATGCTCCCGCAGCAGGCGAAGGACTTCATTAACGGCCTGAATAAGTAATAATTAAATCCCAGTTCAAAGCCCTTTCTTTATGAAGGACAAGAACTGGGATTTTACTTTTGTAGGCTATCTCCTTGAAACAGATTCTTAGCCTAACGGCGAAGTAGCTCGGCAGCCTCAGGTGCTCCAGCCTTTGCCAGTGAATTAAGCACATCATTGATGGTTCTTGGCGGATTCTTAAGGGCCGCGGTTGCGTAGGTGATTGCTTGGTGCACCCGCGGGGCGTAGAGATCGATTTGATTACACAAAACTCATCCGCTGATTGAGCTTCAATGTCGAACGGCATCAGGGCAGTCTTGGGAAAATCGCGCTTATTCTCAGTGACAATAACTTGTGCACCGCACCGAATCGCTGCAGCCAAGACATGCCGATCATCGCGGTCTGGCAGAGAAAGGGATTCAATCAAATCCTCATACCCGGTAACGAGGCAATCATCTACAGCCTGGCACATCAAAGTCCTAGTTCTAGCTAATTTTGTCGGATCAAGGTCCGGACGATTGCTTTTCAAGTTACGGAAGACTTCATCGAGTATCTTATCCGTCCAGCGGGCACGAAAATAGCCACTTCCCGCTAGCCGGACCAGGATATCGCGAAGCGTACTGGGATAAAGTACGTTCGCGTCATAGACCACCGTAAAACCACTCACTCGTACAAGCCCATCTCATCAGAAAGTACTGCGAGCTCATCTGCCGCAGCGCGCTGTTCAAGATCTCTATGACGCTTAAACTCCTGCACGCTGGAGGCATACAGGCGGCGGTGGGTGCCAACTTTATGCCCCTTCAGGATTCCTTCGTCCATGAGCTTGATGACATGCGGCCGAGAGACATTCAGGAGGTCTGCAGCCTGTTGCGTAGTCAGTTCCGCGTTCATGGGGATTACATTTACTGTCTGCCCAGCGGCCGTGTTTACAAGGATTTCACGAAGTAATTCAGCGACATCGCGTGATAACCGAATAGGTTCATCTGATCCTGGAGTTACTATATCGATTTCTCCGTGTTCGGGGCCACTAGCGAGCGTACGGTTAAGCTTTTGAAGGGCATCGCGCGCTGTGGCCTTGGCGCGGTCAATGCTTTTTTCTTGCGGGTTCGTCATAACCTACACATTAGCCCCTAAACGAAATAAACGAAAGGGGTAATTTGCTATACCTAGTTCTAGAGCTCGAAAACTCTATAGGCCCCGTGGATCTAACGCGGCAGGTAAATGCTGTAATCTGCGGGAGTAGCGCCCGCATCGAGGGCGCGGCGGGCTGCCTTGACAAAGTCCTTAATGACCTTGCGGTCATCCAGGTTGCGGGCGGAGATGGAAAGGCGCACGGTATTGCCGCGCTGGGCGGAGCGCTCTGCCGCGCGGATGATGTTCTTGCGCCACCACTTGGCAGAACCAAAGCCCTCACCAAAAGAAAGGTTGCGGGCTTGGTGGAATTTCCCGGTGGGTACCTCCAGGATGCCGCGGGTAGAAGCCGCCGCCTCAAAGGGGAATTTGGGCAGGACCTGCAATGTTCCAGGAGACATGCGCCAGCGCGGGGGCGCAAAGATGGTGGGTTCGAAACCAATTTGCGCCATCTGCCGGGTCGCACCGGCTAGGCGCAGCTTCGCCTCGTGAGAATTGAGGTTGGCAAACTCCGCGCGGCGGCCTTGGACTGCTTGGTCAAAGCCATTGAGGATAAGCGGACGGCCAGCGGCCGCCTGATCCTTGAGCCACTGTTGGGTGTCCTTGTCCTTGGCCAGGTGCCAATTGCCATCGATATGCGGGGCGATGAGCAGGGAGACGGGAATTTCCTCCCGGTCCAGAACCGACAGGAAGCTTGTAGCCTGCTTCCGAGTGTCCTCAAAAATACTGGAGATAGAAACCAGAAGGTGGCTAGTCATAGCTCAAATTATCGCACAGTACCGCCAGATCCGCGCGCTGGCCAGAACGCTGGCCAGGGTGCCGGCCAGCGCGCGACTTCGGTGTGCGGTTACTCCGTCAGGCCGGTGGCCTTATTGATGGTCCAGGCGTATTCGAAGGCGTTTTGGCGCCACTTATCGTAGCGGCCAGATACGCCACCGTGCCCGGCGGCCATTTCCGTCTTGAGCAGGAATTCGCCGCCGGTGGCCGTAGCGCGCAGCTGCGCAATCCACTTTGCCGGTTCCACGTACAGCACGCGGGTATCGTTCAGTGAGGTGATAGCCAAGATATCCGGATAGTCCTTGGCCTCGACATTCTCGTAGGGCGAGTAGGACTTCATGTAGTCGTAGTACTCAGGATCGTGGTACGGATCGCCCCACTCTTCCCACTCGGGAACGGTAAGGGGAAGCTCCGGCATGAGCATCGAGGTCAGCGGATCCACGAAGGGGACGACGGCTTGGATGGCGGTAAAGCGGTCAGGTGCCATATTCGCCACGGCGCCCATGAGCATGCCGCCGGCGGACCCGCCTTCAGCCACCATCTGGTCCGGGGTGGTCACGCGGCGCTCGATGAGGTCATCTGCCACAGCGATGAAATCGGTGAAGGTATTTTTCTTCTGCAGCATCTTGCCATCGTCGTACCACTTACGGCCCATCTCGCCGCCGCCGCGCACGTGGGCAACCGCATAAATCATGCCGCGGTCCATGAGCGATAGCCGGGTCGCGGAGAAGTACGGATCCATGCTGGCCTCGTAGGAGCCGTAGCCATACAACAGCGTCGGGTTGGGCTTGGTGCGGTCTAAGTCGGAACGGTGCACCACGGAGACTGGGATCTTGGTGCCATCGCTGGCAGTCGACCAGATGCGGTAGGCCACGTAATCATCCGGATCATAGCCACCGGGGACTTCTTGTTCCTTCAGTAGCGTGTACTCGCCGGTATCCACGCGGTAATCGAAAAGCTGCGCGGGCTGAATATAAGACACGTAGTTCACGCGCACTACCGGCGCATCCCATTCCGGGTTACCGGCCACGGCGACGGTAAAGAGTTCCTCGTTGAAATTGAGTTCTTCGAATTCTCCGAAGTCATCGCCAACGTGCATGATGGCGGCGCGGCCGATGCCACCGCGGCGGTAGCCCACCACCATGTGGTCACGGTAGGTATCCACGCCCTCGATGCGGGTGGTGTCATCGTGTGCTAGAAGCTCCGGCAGATCGCGCAGAGCGGGAAGTTCCGCATCCACTTTGGCATAGCCCACTGCGAAGTTCGGGCCGGTGGCGTTGTGGGTGACAATCCAGTAGTCCTCGCCGCCCACCACGGCATGGTCTACGTCGTAGTCCACACCGGTCTCGCGCTGCCACAGCGGGCGGAATTCGCCTTCGGGGTTCTCCGTATCCAATACCCAGGCTTCCGAGGTAATCTTCGACCCCACCCCGATGAAGAGGTACTTATCGGAGCGGGCACTGCCGATGCCCACGTTAAAGTGCTCATCTTCCTCGTGGAAGACGCGCACATCCGCGGACTGCTCGGTGCCTACCTTATGGCGCCACACCGCATCCGGGCGCCAGGCATCATCCACCGTAGAGTAGAAGATATAGCCATCGCCCGCCCAGGTAGCGCCGTAGAAAATTCCGGTGAGGTGATCTTCTAGAAGCTCTCCCGTTTCGAGGTCCTTAAGGGACAGCTCAAAGCGCTCGTCGCCGGCAAAGTCCACGGAATAGGCCAGGTAGCGGCCAGAATCTGAGATGGAGGCCGCACCAAGGGCGAAGAAATCCTTGCCCTCTGCCAAGGCATTGGCGTCCAAGATAATCTCTTCGCCCTCTGGGCTGCCTTCTTCTGGAATCACCGGCGCGGTCCAGGGATCGCTGCCTTCTTCTACCGGGATGCGGCAGGAATAGCCGTAGTTCTTCCCCTCTTCGGAGCGGCCGTAGTACCAGTACTTACCGCGGCGGGCTGGCACGGACATATCGGTTTGTTTAATGCGGGATTTAATCTCTTGGAAGATATTTTCCGTCATCGCATCCAAGTGCCCGGTATGCGCCTCGGTGTAATCATTTTCGGCGTTGAGGTAATCCAGGGTTTCCTGCGATTGCTTATCGCGCATCCACTCGTAATTATCCACGAATTCGCGGCCGTGAAATTCGCGTTTTACGGGGTGGACTGGGGCTACCGGTGCGGTCGTCTTTTCATCGCTCATGCCCTACTACTGTACGCGTCACCGCCGGTTCCCTAGCGGCGGGCAACAGCCGCAGGCAACCAGCTAACGCGGCGCAAGGAAGTCCGCGAAGCGCTCACCCGATAGCTTTTCGTAGGCCTCGATATAGCGCAGACGGGTGGCGGAAACGACGTCATCGGGAAGCGCGGGCGGGGTGGTCTCAGAGGACTTATCCCAGCCGGAGGCATCAGAAGTCAGCCAATCGCGCACGTACTGCTTATCAAAGGAGGGCTGTACCTCGCCTTCCACGTAAGAATCTGCGGGCCAGTAGCGGGAGGAATCGGGGGTGAGGACTTCATCGGCAAGCACGAGCGTGCCATCTGCATCGAGGCCGAACTCGAATTTGGTATCGGCCAAGATAATGCCCTTCTCCTCCGCCAATTGGGCGGCCTTCGCATAAATGCGCAAGGTAGCCGCGCGCAGTTCCTCGGCGCACTCGCGGCCGAGCTTGTCTGCCACGTGTTCGAAAGACACATTCTCATCGTGATCGCCCTGCTCAGCCTTGGTGGCCGGAGTGAAAATGGGCTCGGGCAGGCGGGAGGCCTCCACCAAGCCGGCGGGCAGCTCGATGCCGCACACGGTGCCGTCTGCCTGGTATTCCTTTAAGCCGGAGCCGGTGAGGAAACCGCGCGCCACGCACTCGAAGGGCAGCATGTCTAGCTTCTTGACCACCATGGCGCGACCCAAGCACTCTTCCGGAATGCGCTCATCATCGAGCGGTCCGGCGAGGTGGTTGGGAAAATCGATGGCATCGAAGAAGAACTTCGAGGTGGCCGTGAGAACCCGGCCCTTGTCCGGGATGGCCGGTTCCAAGGCAAAGTCGTAGGCGGAGATGCGGTCAGAGACCACCATCAGCAGGGTGGTGTCATCCACATCGTAAATATCGCGGACCTTGCCGGAGGCTACATGGGTATAAGAAGAAAGCTCAGGACGCATGGTCCTCATCATAACGCGCGGGTGTGCGCGGGCGTGCGAGGGCATGTAAGCCCGCGCACAACGCTAAAGAATCTCGCCCGGCGTATAGGCAGCGGCCTTGGGGTGCTCACCCACGAGGGCCTTGATGCGGTGCAGGACTTGAGAGACCTGGGATTCAGCGGCGCCGATGAAGGCGTGCTTATCCTCGAGGACCCTTTCGAGCTCGGCCTCGTCCATGGGCAGGCGGTCATCTGCGGCAAGGCGCTGGACCAGGTCTTGGTTGCCACCGTTTTCGCGCATATTCAGCGCCACGGCCACGGCGTTTTCCTTGATGACCTCGTGGGCGGTCTCGCGGCCCACCCCGGCGCGCACCGCGGCCATGAGGATGCGGGTGGTGGCGAGGAAGGGCAGGTAGCGCTCCAGCTCGCGGTCGATCATGGCCGGGAAGGCACCGAATTCATCGAGCACGGTGAGGAAGGTTTCGAATTGGCCGTCGATGGCAAAGAAGGCATCGGGAAGCGCCACGCGTCGCACCACCGAGCAGGAGACATCGCCCTCGTTCCACTGGCTGCCGGCGAGGTCTGCGGCCATGGTGAGGTAGCCGCGCAGGATGACCTGCAGGCCGGTCACGCGTTCGCAGGAGCGGGCGTTCATCTTGTGCGGCATGGCGGACGAGCCGACCTGGCCTTCCTTGAAGCCCTCGGTGACGGTCTCGTTGCCGGCCATCAGGCGGATGGTGGTGGCCAGCGATGCCGGGGCGGTTCCCAGGGAGACGAGGCAGGAGATGGCATCGAAATCCAGCGAGCGCGGGTACACCTGGCCCACGGAGTTGAAGATGCGGCGAAAGCCCAGGTAATCCGCAATATTGGTCTCTAGGGAGGCGAGCTTATCTTCGGAACCGCCCATGAGATCGAGCATGTCCTGCGAGGTACCCATGGGGCCCTTGATGCCGCGCAGCGGGTAGTGCGAAAGCAGGTCTTCCACGCGTTCGATGGCCAGCAGCATTTCATCGCCGGCGGTGGCAAAGCGCTTGCCCAGCGTGGTGGCCTGTGCGGCCACGTTGTGTGAGCGCCCAGCCATGACTAGGGATTGGTACTCGGCGGCGTGACGGCCGATGCGCGAGACCACGGCGATGGCCTTATCCCGGATAATTTCCAGCGAGGTGTGGATCTGCAACTGCTCCACGTTCTCGGTGAGATCGCGGCTGGTCATGCCCTTGTGGATGTGCTCGTAGCCGGCCAGCGCATTGAATTCTTCGATGCGGGCCTTCACATCGTGGCGGGTGACGCGCTCGCGCTCAGCAATGGATTCGAGGTTTACGTCCTCGATAACGGCCTCATACGCGCTAATGGCCTTGGCGGGGATGTCCACGCCCAGGTTCTTCTGGGCGTGCATCACGGCGATCCATAGCTTGCGCTCGAGGATGATTTTATGCTCCGCGCTCCAGATATTGGCAAGCTCTGCGGAAGCATAACGGGAGGACAGGACGTTGGGGATATTCTTCTTCTCAGCCACGTGGCTTATTATTCCATGCCTGCCCTCCCCCGTGGCTACTTGCTAGATAGAAATTTCCCCGGCTGCTGCGCGCTTGCCGATGTCCCTCCGGACAAACCCGCCCGCAAACTCAATGCCCTGGGCGGTGGCGTAGGCATTCTCGCGCGCGGCGTCTAGCGTTTCGCCCTTGCCCAGCACGTTGAGCACGCGGCCACCATTGCTCTGGAATACTCCATTGGAGCGTTTCGTGCCGGCGTGCAGCACGCGCTCTGGATCCTCGAGGCCCTCGCCCGTGATGGCATCGCCCTTGCGGGGCGAGGCGGGGTATCCTTCGGCGGCCATGACCACGGTGATGGCATAGCCGTCTTCCCACTGCAGCGGCTCAAGTTCTGCCAGGGTGCCGGTGGCGGTGGCGTTGAGCGCTTGCGCCAGCGGGGACTTTAGGAGTGAGAGCACCGCTTGGGTCTCTGGGTCACCAAAGCGGCAGTTAAATTCCACCACTGCCGGGCCCTCGTCGCCCCAGGCCAGCCCGGCATAGAGCAGGCCGGAATAGGGGGTGCCGCGGCGCACCATTTCCTTGGCAACCGGGGTGCATACCTCGTCCACGATGCGCTGCACGTCGTCCTTGCCCAGCCACGGCAGCGGTGTGTACGCGCCCATGCCGCCGGTATTGGGGCCCTCGTCATTATCGTAGGCGCGCTTATGGTCCTGGGCGGGCAACAGCGGCACGACGGTTTCGCCATCGACAAGGCAAAACAGCGATACCTCGGGGCCGGCGAGGAACGATTCCAGCAGCACCGGGTTGCCGGCCCCTAAGACCGCATCCACATGGGCGCGGGCATCGGCGCGCTCGCCGGTGACCACGACGCCCTTGCCACCTGCCAGGCCATCGTCTTTGACCACGAACTGCGGCCCGAAATTATCGAGCACGGCCTCAATATCGTCCTCGCTAGCCCCTGGGCGCAGCTGCTGCGCGCGGGCCGTCTTGACCCCAGCGGCCTCCATGACTTCCTTGGCAAAGGCCTTGGAGCCTTCAATCTGGGCGGCGTCCTTATTCGGCCCGAAGACGGCGATGCCTTCTGCGCGCAGCGCATCCGACACACCGGCAACCAGCGGTACCTCGGGGCCGATGACCACGAGCTCAGCATTGATCTCGCGGGCCAGTTCCACCATGCGTTCTGGGCTATCTACCTGGGAGTATTCCGGGTGCAGGGTAGCCAGCGGCGCCATGGCCGCGCTGCCCGGCGCGACGTGGATCTCCGCAGCCTGTGGATCAGCGTGTAGTCCTTTTACGAGGGCGTGTTCACGGCCGCCCGAACCAATTACGAGAATGCGCATGCCCACCATCATAGCTGGGGGTAGCCTGGCAGCTATGGCTTCTGTATTTAGCAAAATCATCACTGGTGACCTACCCGCCCGCTTTGTCTACCGCGATAAGACTTGCGTGGCTTTCTTATCCATCGAGCCGCTGCGCTACGGCCACACCCTGGTCGTGCCCGTCGAGGAAGTAGATAAGTGGACCGACCTGGATCCACAGACCTGGACGCACCTGAACGAGGTGGCCCTAGAAATCGGTGAGGCCATCAAGAACGCGTACGATACCCCGCGCACCGGCTACGTCATCGCCGGCTTCGATGTGCCGCACACCCACATCCACCTCTTCCCCACCGAGAAGATGGAAGAATACGACTTTGCCAAGGCCTATGCCGCCGAGGACACCGATGATGCCGCCATGGATGAGGCGGCCGCGCGCATCCGCCAGCACCTGGGCACCAACGAGGACGGCTACCGCGAGGACTAATCCTCCGGTTCCTCCAGCGCGGGCAGGCGCACCGTAAAGGTGGTGCCCTGGCCCATCTTGGAGTCCACGCTGATGCTGCCGCCGTGCTGTTCCACTAGGGAATGCACAATGGCAAGGCCCAAGCCGGATCCGCCGGTATCGCGCGTGCGCGAGGAATCCGCGCGGTAGAAGCGCTCGAAGATGTGGGCGGCGTCCTCAGACGACATTCCCTTGCCGTCATCGATGACGTCTACCAGGATGTCCTTGTTGTCGCGGCGCAGCTGCAGGGTGACCGTGGCATCCTCGCCGCCGTGGCGCAGGCCATTGGAAATCAGGTTGAGCAGCACCTGGTGGAGTCGGTCTGCATCGCCATTGACCACGGGGATGGACTGCGCATTATTAACCACCTTGACCTCGCGCTCGGGGAAGGCGGCTCGCGCGGACGATCCCACCGAAAGGGAAAGCTCCAAAAGGTCCACCGGCCGCAGGTCCAGGCGCGTTCCTTCCGCGCGGGTCAGCGCCAGCAGGTCCTCTACCAGCAGCGACATGCGCTTGGATTCCTTATCGATCTTGGAAAAGACCAGATCGACATCGTTTGTCGCCCCAGAGCGGTAGAGCTCCGTGTAACCGCGCAGGCTGGTCAGCGGGGTGCGCAGCTCGTGGGAGGCATCGCCGACAAAGCGGCGCATCTGTTCCTCTTTTTCTTGCGCCGTCACGACGGAGCGTTGCAGGTGGCCCAGCATGATATTAAGCGCGGCGGCCAATTGGCCGACCTCTGTATGCAACGGCCATTCGGGCACGCGCTTGTCCAGGTCGCCTGCCGCGATTTCCGATGCCGTCGATTCCACCACCCGCAGCGGCCGCAACGCCCTGCGGATGAACCAGAAGCCCACGCCAGCCATGGCCGCCAAGGCGATCGCTGCAATGGATACCTGCACCATGGCTAGGCCGTGCAGGATTTCCTTTTCATGGGTCATGTCCTTGGCAATGACGGTGATAACGCCATTGGAATCCGCAAAGGCCAGTGCGCGCCACTTGGTGTTATTTTCAATCGAGCCCACCGTCGTGGGGTACCCGCCCAAGGGAACACCCTCCACGTCCGGGGTGGTGGACGTGGGCCCCGAATAGCGAATCGTGCCATCCGGAAGGTAATTGAGCACGACGTATTCCGTGGGCGGGCGCTTGGTGTGATCACCTAGGAAGAAGTCATTGCCCACATCGCGGGCCCAAGAGGACGACGCCGAGCGCAATTCGCTATCGACGTTGTTATAGAGCACGTTCCGCATGATCGAGTTCACGGCAAAGGACGATCCCGTTAGCCCGAGGCCGGAGATAACCACGAGGAGAACCACAAGCCAGGTGCGAAGCGGCATCGCCTGCGGAATCTGCTTGATGTAGTCGCGCTTGGAGCGCTTCTTTTTTCCCTGCCCCTGCTGCGGCAGCTGATCCAGCTGCTCATGCCACTTCTTGGGCGGCTGCTGGGTTTGCTGGGGCCTAGCCTGCGCGGGCCTGCCAGCAGCGGGGTTCTCCTGTGAATCTGCCATTATAAAAAGTCAGTTTAGGATCGCGGGGTGCGCAGCACATAGCCAACGCCGCGCACGGTGTGGATAAGCTGCGTATCGCCGGTATCGATCTTGCGACGCAGGTAAGAAATATAGGATTCCACGACGTTGCCATCGCCGCCGAAGTCGTAGTGCCAAACGTTGTCCAGGATCTTGGACTTTGACAACACCACTTCCTTGTTTTGCATGAGATAGCGCAGGAGGTTGAACTCCGTGGGGGAAAGCTCGATGAGCTCGCCGCCCTTGGTGACCTCATGAGTATCGTCATTCAAGGTCAGATCGGCATAGCTCATGGTGGCGTCGTTAGAGGACTCCTCGGCGGCACCGCCGCGGCGCATGATCACGCGCAGGCGGGTAATGACCTCTTCGAGGCTAAAGGGCTTGGTAACGTAATCGTCCGCGCCGATGGTCAGGCCGTGGATGCGCTGATCCACGCCGTCCTTGGCGGTCAGGTACAGCACCGGGCCATCTAGGCCTTCCTGGCGCAGCTTGCCCAAGAGCTCAAAACCATCCATGCCCGGCATCATGACGTCCAAAATATAGGCGTCCGGATTGACCTCGCGCGCCACGCGCAGGGCCTCATTGCCCGAGTTAGCGCTGTAGACCTCAAAATTTTGGAACTTCAACGATACCGTTAAAAGCTCCACGATATTCGGCTCGTCATCAACGACGAGGACTTTGGCAAGTTTATTGTCTTCCATGCGTCCTGTAGCTCCTATTACTTCCTATCATCTGCACACCTGCGTGCGTGCAAGCTTCACTAAGCCATCATGGCAAACCCAGTTTCTAGCCTACTGATAAGTTTCTGATTGAAACCTGTGAAAGCAAAAAGCCACGCTCCCCCTTTCCAACCGTGGAAAGAAAACCTCGGTGGAAAAAGGAAGCGTGGCTAGCGCGCTATTGGGCAGTTATATCTTAGAAGTCCTGCGGGCGCGGGATATTGCGCAGGTTGGACTTGGCCATGGACAACATGGAGCCCACGCCGCCGCCGAAGACGGTGCGGGTAGCGGCCTTGGAGAAGCCCAGGAGCTGGTCGAAGGTCAGCGTCGGTGGCAGGGACAGGGCGTTGGGGTCGGTGACGACATCGATAAGCGCAGGGCCGTTATAAGCCAAGGCCTTCTTGATCTGCTTCGGAGCCTGCTTCGGATCCTCGATGCGGAAGGTCTTGATGCCGGCGGCTTCTGCGATCTTGGAAAAGTCCACGGACTCGTGGTCGGTCTCGTGCTCCGGGATGCCGCCCACCAGCATCTCCAGCTTGACCATGCCCAGCGAGGAGTTATTGAATACGAACATCTTGACCGGCAGCTGGTGCAGCTTGACCGTCAGCAGCTCGCCCATGAGCATTGAAAGCCCGCCGTCGCCAGAGAAAGTAATGACCTGGCGGCCAGGATTAGCCTGCTGCGCGCCGATGGCCTGCGGTAGGGCGTTTGCCATGGTGCCGTGGCGGAAGGAACCGATCTGCTCGCGCTTGCCATTCGGGGTGATGTAGCGCGCGCCCCAGACGTTGCACATGCCCGTATCGACGGTGAAGATGGCGTCATCGTCGGCCTCTTGGTCAATGAGATCCGCGATGTACTCAGGGTGGATCGGGGTGTGCTTTTCCACGTTGGAGGTATAGGCTTCCACGACGTGCTCCAGCTTGTCGTAGTGCTTCTTCAGCATCTTATCCAAGAAGGAGCGGTCCTTCTTCTCCTCCACGTGCGGCAGGATGTTCTCGATGGTGGCGGCAACGTCGCCGGTCACGGGGTAGGAGATCTTCGTGCGGCGGCCGATGTGGGAGCCGTTGATATCGACCTGCGCCACGTTGCCCTTAGGCAGGAAGTCGTTATACGGGAAGTCCGTGCCCAAGAGGATCAGCAGGTCCGCCTCGTGGGTGGCCTCGTGCGCGGCGCCGTAGCCGAGCAATCCAGACATGCCCACGTCAAACGGGTTATCGTACTGGATGTACATCTTGCCGCCGAGCGCGTGGCCAATGGGGGCCTTGACCTTTTCTGCCAGCTGCAGCACCTGCTCGCGGGCATTTTTCGCGCCGGCACCCACGAAGAACGCGACGGACTCGGCCTCATTGATGGCCTGGGTCAGCGCTGCGGCCTCGGCCGGGTCCGGGTAGACCACGGGGCGGCCGGTGGAGATCTTGGATTCTACGAAGGTGTCATCGTCCACCTCTTCGGTAGAAACGTCGCCAGGGATAACCAGCACGGAGACGCCATTGCCGGCCATGGTGGACTGGATGGCGTGGTGGAGTACTACCCCGCCCTGGTCGCCGGACATGACCATTTCGCAGTAGCCGGAGCACTCCTGGAAGATCTGCTCCGGGTGGGTTTCCTGGAAGAAGTGGGAGCCAATCTGGCGGGAAGGAATGTGCGATGCCAGGGCCAGCACCTTGGCGCCATTGCGGTTGGCGTCATAAAGGCCCTGGATGAGGTGAGTATTGCCCGGACCACAGGAGGCCGCACACACGGCCAGCTTGCCGGTGGTCAGCGAGTCTGCCTCTGCGGCAAAGGCCGCGGCTTCCTCATTGCGCACGTGGATCCATTCAATGGAGGAGCGGCGCACCGCGTCCACGATCGGGTTGAGGGAGTCTCCCACGAGGCCATAAATGTGCTCGACGCCCTGCTTTTCTAGCGTCTCAACAAGTTGTTCTGCGTAATTACGTGCCATTAAACATCATCCTTAACTCTTTAACTGTTCTAGTACCACTGTGCTACTAAACGTGCAGGAAAGTCCAGCAATTCCTACATACTCACACCACCCGCCTACTTGTGAGGAAGGCAATACTAACCTGAAATATCACAGGCGTATTCGCTACGGTTCCTAGCGATGAGCATCGAGTCACCTGATACTGCCACTAAGCCCCCGCACCACGCGGCCGCGGCGTCCTCTACCCCGGCGCAGCGGTGGTCCTTCTTTGCCGTGGTGTCCTTGGGGCTGCTCATGGTGGGCCTGGATAATTCCATCCTTTATACGGCGCTGCCGCAGCTCACACAGCAGCTGCACGCCACTGACATGCAGCAATTGTGGATCATCAACGCCTATACGCTGGTTCTATCGGGCTTGCTCCTTGGCACCGGCACCTTGGGCGATCGCATTGGCCACCGCCTGATGTTCCTCATTGGCCTGGCCACCTTCGGCACCGCCTCCCTCGTGGCGGCTTATTCGCCGAATGCCTGGTTGCTCATTGCCGGCCGCGCCTTGTTGGGCCTGGGTGCTGCCATCATGCTGCCTTCCACCCTGGCGCTTATCCGCCTGACCTTTCCCAACGAGGTCGAGCGCAATAAAGCCATCGGTATCTGGAGTTCCGTCGCCGTCGTGGGCGCTGCCGCAGGGCCCACCGTGGGCGGATTCCTCTTAGAGCATTTCTGGTGGGGCTCGGTGTTTTTGATCAACGTGCCCATCGTGGCCCTCGCCATTATTCTTACCTTCCTCCTTGGCCCGCCGAACCTGCCGAACCCGCACAAGCACTGGGATTTCCCGTCCTCGTTCTACGCGCTTATTACCTTGTCCAGCCTGGTCCTGGCCATTAAGACGGCGGCGGCCACCCAGATCAATGTCGCGCTGCTAGTCTGTTCCATTGCCGCTTTCTTACTCGGCGCCGCAGCCTTTGCCCACCAGCAAACCCGACTTAGTGATCCGCTTTTGACCTTTGACATCTTCTACTCGCCCACCTTTACCGGCGGCGTGCTCACCGCCGGTGGCGCCATGTTTGGCCTTACGGGGCTTGAACTGGTTACTACCCAAAAGCTGCAGCTTGTCGATGCCCTCTCACCCCTCGATGCCGGCCTTTTCATCTCCGCCATGGCGGTTGCGGCCATCCCCACCGCCATTGTGGGCGGCAGCGTCTTGCACCGCGTGGGCTTTTTGCCCATTATCAGCGGCGGTTTCCTCAGCATGGGCATCGGCATGCTGGGCATCATCTGGGCCGACCGCGCCGATAACCTCGCGGTCTTTATTACCGGCCTCATCCTCACCGGCTTAGGCGCCGGCTCCTCGATGTCCGTTTCTTCCACCGCCATCATCAATGCCGCCCCCTCCCACCGCGCGGGCATGGCCTCTGGCGTGGAAGCCGTCTCCTACGAATTCGGCACGCTGCTCTCCATCGCCATTACCGGCTCCCTCGTGCCACTACTGATGACGCACAAGCTTCCCGATGCCCTCGCCCCGCAAGGCACCGACGCCCTCCTATCGCCCGCCACGCACGACACCGCCGCGGCGGCGTATGATTCCGCGTATTTCCTCACCGTCGGCGGGCTTGCCTGCCTGGCCCTAGTCTTCGCAGCACTGACCGCCTGGTGCTTCCGCGACAACCCGAAGTCCGGGGCGCTGTCAGCGCACTAATATTGCTTCGCTAGCCGTTCTATCCGTCCCCAACACGCTACGACTGGGTGCCTTCCGCTAGGTCCCGCTGGAAAAACACGGCACTGACTCTCCCGGTATGCTGCACGCAACTTAGGAATCCCGCTAGTAGGAACCAGTGATTCATAGCTCACACTCGACTACGCAATAACCCAAAATTAGAGAGGTCGGTCATCCCATAAGGAGCAGTAGCCGCAGACTTACCATCGGTGCCTAAAATACGAAGAAATGTCGAATTCGAAGGCACTCCTCAAGTCGTTTCAGCTACACGTCATACGGTGACAAATTTACGCCTACATTAAAATCCATTGGAGCACGCGGTAAGCCATGTGCATGAGATAAATTCCGGAAGCAACCCACTTTGCATTATTACCGTTGTCACACTATAGTTAGAGACACCGAGGCCTTTCTACCGAATAGTCACCGTATGGTGTGCGTGCGTCAGCTAGGTAGCTAGGCCGCTTTTCATTTTTTCATTCTCCAAGGCTGAACGTATTTATCTTCAGCTATAGCGTTTCTAACTTCCTTAGTCGTAAAGTCCCAATTTGTGCCCCCGACTTTTCTCCGAGTTTTCGGCTCGACTAAGCTAAAAAGCTCATTTTTCCCACAGTCAAGTGCTGAACGGCATGCCCCCGCTACCAGATCTGCGACCTGAATACCAACGTTTTCCTTTGAATCAACAAATCGAATCTGATTAGCAGTATTCTCGTATTTCCGATTGCACATACGAAGAAAATAATCTTCATCAGACCGTTCCGTGGAAAAACCTTTAGTATCTTTCCCGTCGATGAAAATCTTTGCATCCGATATCGTACCGTCATGCTCGGAGAGCAACATTCTAATTAGATATGACTTGAGAGCTGCAGGATTCTGACGTAAATGTTTTTTATATATAAAACGCTTATCCGCACTAATTATCCGAATACGACAATCACTTTCCCCAACCACTCTCAAGAGGGCCCCCCTAGCTTCATCAGAGAACTTGTTGAATTTAATTTCACCTTGATAGTTATAGGCTTTTTTCTTTTCAGCTATACCGTTAGACAACCTTTCTAATGAGGCTGGATCATCAAAAATAATGGCTGCAAATACCAAATGAATAGACGACCCTAGGCCAAACTTAAATCCACCACAACCCGAATCATCAATATAGATATTCATTGAACAACTACCCGAAAATTTAAAATCTGTCAGATATCAAACCTTAACAAGAAAACTCCCTCAGTTTGACCATCCTGTTAACGAGGTTGAGCTGGAGACGAGACTTGAACTCGCAACCTACGCATTACAAGTGCGTTGCGCTACCAATTGCGCCACTCCAGCACCGCGGAATTTCTTCCGCTCGTTGCATGGTACCCGAGGACCTCGCCCAAGTGGAAAGCCGGTCCCCCTTGTATGCATTTGCGCCCCACAAGGGTTAAAGTTCAGGCTGAAATTATTACTAGTGTCCCACCGCTTTTTCGAGGGTTATTTTCGTGTCACTACTGTCCGCTATGCGGGAGCGCCTGCGCGTATCCGCAGGCCAAGTCGCCATCATTGACGCGGCCAAAGCCGCACCCCCACCATCGCCACTCGCCCCGGTCGATCTGACCGATGCCGCCCAGGTCACGGGCGTGATGGAGATTGCCGCGCGCATCGGCGAGCTGCTCATTAGCGCTGGTTCCGCCAACTCGGATGCCCGCGCGCAGGTGCACCTGGCGGCGTCGTCGTACGGCCTGCACTACTGCCACGTGGATATTTTGATGAATACCATCACCATCCACACCGCGATTGGCACGGGCGATAAGCGCCAGAACCTCCACGTCTTTCGCGTGGTGCCGGATGTGGGCGTGAACTTTTCCAAGCTTTCGGAAGTAGACCGCCTCATCCGCGATATCCACTCCGGTAGGGTGCCGCCCGCGATGGCGGAAAAGCGCCTGGATGACATCGACCGCATGCCAGCGCCGTATAAGCCGTCCACGGTGATGCTCGGCTGGGGCGGCATGGGTGGCCTGATTTCCATGATGCTTGGCGGCGATCTCCTCGTCGGCCTCATTGCCTTCGTGGTTTCCGCGTTGATTATGGGGCTTAATGACTGGTTGGCCAATTACCGCCTGCCACCCTTTTATCAAAACGTCGTCGGCGGCTTCTTGGCAGTCTTTCCAGCCGCGATTTTGTATAACGTTGCCGCCGCCTTTGGCATTAATATGTCCCCGGCGCAGATCATTGCCTCCGGGATCATCGTGCTGGTGGCAGGGCTGACGCTGGTGCAGTCGCTTGTCGATGGCATCACCCGCTCCCCCGTGACCTCTTCCGCGCGTTTTTTCTCCGCGCTGTTATCCACGGGCGCGATCATCGCCGGCGTGGGTGTGGGCATCCAGCTGGCCTCCGCCATGGGCTTTGACCTGCCGCCGATGGGCACGTTGGCGCCGCCGGTCTATCACAAGATTCCGCTTTTGGTGCTGCTCGGCGGCACGGGTTCGGCCGCATTCGCGCTGGCCTGCGGGGCTAATTGGATAGAAATTACCCTTTCAGGCCTCACCGCAGCCGCCGGTATGGTCTTCTACTACTTCGTGGTCGTGCCCTTCGGCGTCGGCCCGGTGATTGCCTCCGGTATATCCGCCATCGTGGTGGGCCTGGCCGGCGGTTTGATGTCGCGCCGGTGGGGCATCCCGCCGCTCATTACGATGATCGTGGGCTATACGCCCATGCTGCCGGGCCTCATGCTGTATCGCGGCATGTACGCCTCCATCAATGAGCAGATGATTACCGGCTTTACCAACCTGGCCACCGCGCTGGCCATCTCCGGCGCGCTGGCAGCCGGCGTCGTCTTTGGTGAGCGCGTCGCGCGCCGCCTGCGCCGCCCGAAGTACTTCCGCCCGTACTCCGCCTTCAAGCGCATCGGCCGGTTCTCCTTCCACAAGGCAACGAACCTGGCGCGCAAGGCCCCGCGCATTCCGCGCGTGCCGATGTCCCCCTTCGCCCCGCGCGTTAACCGCCCCGAATTGCCGCCCACGCTGGGGCCAAAGCCACCGCAACAGGCACAGCCCCAGCAGCACGCGCCAGGAACCACTCCAGCGGAGGAGTTGTGGCCGGCGGGCTCCCAATGGCCGGCCCAGCCGCAGGATACCGAGCGCACCACCTACACGGTGCCCGGCCAGAAATCGCCCGCGCCGGAAGAATCCGGATCCGCCAAGCCCGGCGGGGAGGAACCCGAAGAGCCCTAAACGCCGCCGGTAGCGTACAATATTTAGCCTGATAGCTTTCCCAACATTCAGGAGGACTCGCCGTGCCACCCAAGGTCCAAGACACGCACCCACAGGCAGAACAAGATATTGCCCTGGCAGAGGAAACTGCCCGCGCCGCCCGCCGCGTGGTGGCCACCTACTCCCAAGACTTCTTGGACGGCGTGACCTTGATGTCCATGCTGGGTGTCGAGCCCAAGGGCCTGGTGCATAAGAAGGTATTGGCGGAACAGGCCGATTCCGCGCCGAAGAAGTCGACAAAGAAGGCCACCAAGAAATCGACCTCCAAGGCTTCGAAGAAGTCCACTAAGAAGTCGACCAAGAAGACCACTAAGGCGGCCAAAAAGTCCACTAAGAAGTCGACGAAGAAAGCAACAAAGAAGTCGACCAAGAAGTCTTAAGCTAGTCTTGGACTATGAGTGAGCGCGGCAATGACTTCGTAGTAGTGGCAAACCGCCTGCCGGTAGATTTAACTACCGCGGCCGATGGCAGCCAGACGTGGACGCCCTCGCCAGGCGGCCTGGTCACCGCGCTCTCGCCGGTGCTGGAAGCGCACCAGGGCTGCTGGGTGGGGTGGCCCGGCGTCGCCGATGCCGCGCCGGAGCCCTTCCGCACCGAGGCTGGGGTGCTCTTGCACCCGGTCAGGCTTACTGAGGCCGATTTTGAGGCCTTCTACGAGGGCTTTTCCAATGCCACGCTGTGGCCGCTCTACCACGATCTCATCGTCACCCCAACCTATGACCGCGACTGGTGGGATGCCTACCGCGAGGTCAACCTCCGCTTCGCGGACGAGGTAGCCCACGTGGCCGCAGAAGGCGCGACGGTCTGGGTGCAGGACTATCAGCTGCAATTATTGCCGGGCATCCTGCGGCAAATGCGCCCCGATCTCACCATTGGGTTCTTCCTGCACATTCCGTTCCCCTCCCCCGATCTCTTCCGGCAACTGCCCTGGCGGGAGGAAACGGTGCGCGGCATCTTGGGAGCAGACCTGATCGGCTTCCACTTAGAGGCCAATGCCCGCAATTTCTTGGAATTGGCCCGCCGCCAAGGCCTTGAGGTGCGTGGGGAGGCCACCACCCGCGATGTCACCGCCCATATACACCTCCCCGGGGGCCGCACCGTGGGCGTCGGCGCATTCCCCATTTCCATTGCCGCGCAGGATTTCGGCCAGTTTAGCGCCGAGGATGAACGCCGCGTGGCCCAATTGCGCAAGGATTTGGGCAGCCCCAAGCGCATCATTTTGGGCGTAGATCGCCTCGATTACACCAAGGGCATCCTGCAGCGCCTGACCGCCTTCGAGGAGCTCCTGGAAACCGGCGCCCTGGATCCGGAAGAGGTCACCTTGGTACAGCTGGCCACGCCCTCGCGCGAGCGCCTCGATCATTACAAGGCCACCCGCTCCCAGGTGGAAGAGGCCGTCGGCCGCATCAACGGCCGCTTTTCCCGCATGGGCCACCCCGTGGTGCACTACCAGCACCGCGGCGTGCCCAAGGACGTGCTGCGCTGCTATTACCGTATGGCCGATATCATGCTGGTCACGCCTTTTAAGGACGGCATGAACCTCGTGGCTAAGGAGTTCGTGGCCTGCCACGATGACGGTTCTGGTGCCCTGGTGCTCTCCGAATTCGCCGGCGCCGCCGCGGAGCTGGATGAAGCCTACCTGTGCAACCCTTTTGATATCGAGTCCGTCAAACGCGCCTTACTCAATGCCGTGCGCGCGCTTTCCGATGCCCCCTCCACCATGACCCAGCGCATGCTCACCATGCACAAACAGGTCACCACGCACGATGTGCGGCTGTGGTCGCAGTCCTTTTTGGGCTGCCTGCCCGCCGTTCGGACCGAAACCGCCTCGCAAGCTCCCGACTCACACGGAAAGGACTCCTAATGCCTCCTTCCCTCCCCCGCGTACGCACTGCCGCTGCGGCCGGTGCGGGTACACCCGCTGTGCACAAAGGCATCGGCAAGCATGCCGCCGCCGTGGCCGCACTGGGCGCCGTCACGCTGCTTGCTGCCTGCGGTTCCGAGGACGATGCCCCACAGCCCGCGGGCGATGACCGGATTGTGGACAAACACTGGCAGGTCGTCTCCATCAATACCGCGCCAGACGCAGCATCCACCATCCCGGAATCGATTCCTCACGCGCCGGAATTTAGCTTCGGCGAATCCACCATGGTGGGCACCACCGGCTGCACTCGGCTTGCGGCCCGGCTGACCTACACCACCGATGACGAGCGCGAGAATATCCGCGATGGCAACAAGCTGCACTTCGATGAGGTCAAATACGACGACACCGATGAGGACTGCGAAGGCAGTTCCGTGTGGGCCGATAACCTGCTGCGCAACCTCATTACCTCGGATAATGATTTTATCTACACCGTAAATAGCAATAACCAGCTCATCTTGGAGCTCGATACCGATGAGGTAGATTCACCCTCCATCAAGCTGGTCTCCCGCGCGTAGCATGGGATACCATGACGCTTTCTACCACCATTAAGGCCTTGGCCGCGGCAGAAGAGCTCGCCGTGGTTTCTGATTTTGACGGCACGCTATCCCCGTTTGCCACAGCCATTTATGACGTGGAAATCAACGCCGATGCCGCCCGCGCCCTCGACCAGTTGGCCCACCTGCCGCGCACCACGGCCGCGGTGTTGTCTGGGCGCCACCTCGAGGGCCTCGAGCGCGTGTGTCCCCTGCGCCACCCCGTCCTCTTCGGCGGGTCCCACGGCGCCGAGTCCTCCTGGCAGCAGACCAAACTCACCGCCGCTATGCGCGAGCACCTTGCGCGCAAGGAGGAAGAAATCCGCGGCATCATAGACCGCTTCCCCGGCGCAGAGCTCGAGGTCAAGCCCTTCCAGCGCGTGCTGCACCTGCGCTCGCTCGAGCTTGAGAATCCGGAGCAGGCTGCGGCCGCCTATGAGGCAGGCTTGGCGCTAGATACCGCTGGTTTCCCGCGCACCGCCGGCAAGTCCGTCATTGAGTTTTCTGCCACCACCGCCACCAAGGGCACGTGGCTTGAAACCCTCCGCGAGCGCACCGGCGCCACCGCCATGGTCTTTCTTGGCGATGACGTCACCGATGAGGACGGATTCCGCGCCCTCCACCAGCCGCCGGACGTGGGCGTCAAGGTGGGCGAGGGCGATTCCATCGCCGCAGTGCAGCTTGCCGATGTCGACGCCGTCGCCCACTTCCTCACCGAGCTCGCTACCGCCCGTGCGGCCGCGGTGCAGTAACCGATTTCCCCGGCGCGAACCGCGTCTGTAGCACCCGGCGCGGCACCGCCTCTGCCCCTTCAGCGCCCTGTGTCCCCGCACCAGCCTTCGCGCTGCCTACACCGGCAGAATCACTTGTCGCGCTAGCGATGAGCTTTTCCAGCATGTGCCCGGCCGCGGCCCCCTTGGCCTTATTGGGCTGGATGACGGTGGCCAGGTCGAGGCGCCGCGCCGCATCGATGCCGTCAAAGCCTGTCACGGATAAATCCTCTGGCACTCTGAGCCCCCGCTCGCGGGCATAGGCCAGCACGCCGAGCGCCATGGAGTCGGTCGTGCACAGCACGGCCGTAAGCTCCGGGTGCGCCTCGAGCAGGAGCTCGGCGGCGGCGCGGGTGGTATGGGCATCGTTAATGTGCTGCGTGACCACGGGCACGGATTCGGGCGCGATACCCGCCTCGGCGAATACGTCGAGCGCACCCATCACCCGCGAGCGCTGCACGTGCATCTCCGCATCCTGGACTTCCTGCCAAGAAATCGGGCCGTCGTGGCGCTGCAGGCGCAGGCGGATGGCGAGGATGCCGATGTGGCGATGTCCGGCATCGACAAGCGCACGCGCTGCCGGAGCTATCGCCGCGCGATCATCAATGCCCACGAACGGCAGCCCCGCGTCCGTGGGCTGATCACAGACCACCAGCGGCAGGCCTCGGCCCCGCGCGGCCGCGAGGTAGGCATCGCCCGCGGCGACCGAATAGACCACGAAGCCATCGACCGCGGCCGAACCCACCAGGCTGGTCGCCTCCGCCTCGCCTTCTGGGCCGGCGGGAATCAGCGTCAGCGTGGTTTGCGCGCCTGCCGATGCCTCCGCCATACCCGCCAAGAAATCCACCGACGCCATGTCCTCGAAGGCGTAGGACAGATGCTCGGTTAGCAGCACGCCTACCGACCCGGCGCGGCGGGTGCGCAGGCTGCGGGCCGTGGGATCGGGGCCCGGGTAACCGCGTGCCTTGGCCGCGGCCAAAATGCGCTCCCTTGTCGCCGGGGAGAGCTGGTCAGGGCGGCTATAGGCGTTGGATACGGTTGTGCGCGAAACCCCCAGCTCCGCGGCGAGGGAGGCCAGTGTCTTCCGGGTGGGGCTGCGTTTAACCATGCCTGTTACCTTACCCTGCGCCCCGCCGCTGGATTTTCAATGCATATTCAATTGACAATGATTGCCAGCAAACACACACTGGAGGGTATGCACACGTCGCTACGCGCAACAACAACCCTACTCGCAGCAAGTGGCCTCCTTTTCACCGCCGCGTGCTCCGCAGATTCTGGATCTGGCTCCGGATCCGACTCCGGCGAAAAGAAGCTTTCCATCGTCGCCTCCACATCCATCTGGGCCGATGTTGCCCAGGCGGTGGCCGATACCGCCTCCGGCATCGACATCGAGGTAAAACCCATCGTGGAAGGCAATGACACCGACCCACACCACTTCGAGCCCACCGCGGCCGATGTAGCCAAGGCCAATGACGCCGATATGCTCGTGGTCAACGGCGGCGGCTACGATGCCTGGATTTACCAGGCCGTCGCCGATCAGGACAACATCATCTCCGCCCTGCCGCTGACGGACCACGGCAAGCTGGACGAGGACCCCGATGTCATGACCATCGATGCCGCGAAGGCCACCGCCAAGGATGACCCGGACAAGGTCACCAATATCGAAGGTAACGAGCACATCTGGTACGACCCCGCCGCCCTGGAGGAGGTCGCCGGATCCATCGCGGACCAAATCAACGAGGAATACTCCGACGCCGGCGCCACCACCGAGAAGATCGACTCCCACGTGGACCAGCTGCGCGATAAGCTCAAGCAGCTTCCCGATGGCCTGAATTACGCGCAGACCGAGCCCATCGCCGATTACCTGATGAAGTACACCGACACCAAGGACGTCACCCCCGAGGGCTTCCGCAAGGCCACCATCTCCGAGGGCGAGCCCGCTACTGCCGATGTCGCCGCCTTCATCAAGGCCATTGACGATGGCGAGGTCGATCTCCTCATCTTCAACCCCCAGACCGAAACCGATACCGCCAACCGCATCAAGTCCGCCGCAGAGGACAATGACGTCGATATCGTAGAAATCGGCGAAACTCCGCCGGACGGCAAGAAGTTCTGGGAATACTACGACGAAGTCACGAGCAAGCTGGGGAAGCACTAGTGCTCGTTGAATTCCATGAGGCCGCAGTAGACCCGCTGTGGTCACAGCTTAACCTCGCCGTGGACCGCGGCGAGTTTATCGCCGTTTTAGGCCCCAATGGCGTGGGCAAGTCCACCCTGCTGGGCACCATCCTCGGCACCCGCACGCTGACCAGCGGCCGCGTCGACGTCAACTGCCGGGTCGGGTTCATCCCCCAGCAGCGCATGTTCCCCGCTGACCTTCCCCTGCGCGCCCGCGACTTGGTCTCGCTCTCCGTGGCGCACGGGGTGTTCCGGCACCGGCACCCACCCCGTGGACGGGTGGACGAGCTGTTGGAAGAGGTGGGTGCCACGGGGCTGCGGGACCGGCGCGTCGGCCAGCTTTCCGGCGGCCAGCAACAGCTCATCCGCCAGGCCCAGGCCCTGGCCAATGACCCGGACCTCATTCTTGCCGATGAGCCCCTCCTCTCCCTCGACCCCGCCCGGCAAAACGCCACGGTTAACAAGCTGGACTCGCTGCGCCGCGAGCGCGGGACCTCCATTATCTTTGTCACCCACGGCATCAACCCCGTGCTCGGGGTGACGGATAAGGTCCTCTACATCGCACCCAATGGCCACACCTTCGGCCCGGTGGATGAGGTCATGCGCTCCGAGGTGCTTTCGGAGCTGTACGGTTCCAAGGTCAATGTCTTAAACGTCGACGGGAGGCTCATCGTTGTCTAGCTTCTGGGAAGATACCCAATACCTACTCAGCGTGGACTTCGTGCAGTCCTCGCTCATCGCCTCTGCGTTGCTGGGCATCCTGTCTGGCGTGATGACCTCGCTCATCGTGCTGCGCCAGATGTCCTTTTCCGTCCACGCCACCTCTGAGCTGGCGCTCATGGGTGCCTCCGCGGCGCTGCTTTTCGGCCTCAACCTGGGCTTCGGTGCGGTTGCCGGCGCCATCGTCGCCGCCATCATCCTGGCCATGCTGGGCTTTAAGGGCCAGCAAGATAGCGCCATCGGCGTGGTCATGAGCTTTGGCCTGGGCCTCTCGGTGCTGTTCTTGCACCTCTACCCCGGCAATTCCAATACGGCGATGACGCTTCTGACCGGCCAAATCGTCGGCGTTTCCTCGGCCTCG
Source organism: Corynebacterium sp. KPL2895 (assembly GCF_040225815.1). Classification (NCBI taxonomy): domain Bacteria; kingdom Bacillati; phylum Actinomycetota; class Actinomycetes; order Mycobacteriales; family Corynebacteriaceae; genus Corynebacterium; species Corynebacterium sp. KPL2895. The sequence continues at coordinate 57,577 of NZ_JBEHFY010000004.1, read as the reverse complement.
GTGTGGCTGCTGGCCGCCACCACGGTCATCATCGTCGCCGCCGTCGGCTTCCTCTGGCGGCCCATGCTCTTTGCCTCCGCCGATCCTGATATGGCCCGCGCCGCCGGCGTTCCCACCCGCGCCATCTCTGTCGCCTTCGCCGTCCTCGTCGGCCTCGCCGCGGCGCAGTCGGTGCAAATCGTCGGCTCGCTGCTCGTCATGGCGCTGCTTATCACCCCCGGCGCGGCGGCCGTGCAGATCACCTCCTCGCCCCTGCGCGCGGTGCTGTGGTCCACCATCTTCGCCGAGGTCTCCGCCGTGGGCGGTTTCATCCTCTCCCTGGCGCCTGGCCTGCCGGTCTCCGTCTTCGTGACCACCATTTCTTTTGTGATCTACCTGGTGTGCCGGTTCATCGGCTGGCGGCAGGGCAAGCGCGCTATCCGCGATGAGGTAGCGGCCAAGCATTTCCACGCCGATAATCGCAGCGCCGCAGAGGCCCACCACGCCGACTAAAATCGGCGGGCATGCATATTCATCGTCGCACCGCGGATGTGGCTGGCCACACCCGCCGCTTCATCGTCATCGAGCCCGAGGAGCTCGGGCCCCAGCCGGACTTACTGCTGTTTTTCCACGGCTCCCACCAGTCCGCCAACGTCATTCGCCGCTTTACCAACGGCACGGTGGACGCGCTTGCCGATGCCACCAATACCCTCGTCGTCTACCCCGACGGCATCGGCCACCACTTCAACGACACCCGCGCCGATCTGCCGGTCCGCGCCCGGGAGCTCGGGGTGGACGACGTTGCTTTTAGCACCTTCCTCATCGAGACCATGCAGCGCGAGTACTCCACCGCGCGCACCTTCGCCGCCGGCTATTCCAACGGCGGGCAGATGGTGCTGCGCCTGCTTTACGATGCCCCCTTTACCCTCACCCGTGCCTGCGTCTTCGCCTCCACGCTGGGCGAGGGTTCCAACCACGCGCCCACCCACCCCGATGGCTACCGGCCTACCCCGCTGCTTTTTATCCACGGCACCGAAGACCCGATTGCGCCCTATGATGGCGGGCTTGCCGGCATCGATGGGCAGCAAACCCGCGGGTGTGTGCTTTCTGCTCCCGTCACCGCAGAACACTTCGCACTCGCCAATGGCTGCCGCCCGCCCCGCGAAAGCCAGCCCATTCCCGGGATAACGTCCACCTACTACGACGGCGACTTTCCCGTGGAATTGTGGACCATGGAGGGCCTCGGGCACGTGATCCCCTCTAGCAAAGAAACGCCGCCGAGCATAGGACCAAATACGGATTCCTTCAATGCTGTGGATAAAGTCCGTGATTTCTTCGGCTTAGGTGACGCTTAAGGGCAGTTGTCCACAGGGAGGTGGGGCATCGGCTAGCGCGGGCTTGCGAGGCTCTTTAATCTCTGGGGCATGAACGCGCTGCAGACATTTCTCAAGGGCCTGGCACCCGGCATGGATATCATCGCCAACTGCCACGGCATGTCTGTGCGCGCGCTGATTGCGGCCGGGTGCCCCGATACCACCGCCACCCGCCTGCTCACGCTTGCCGAAACCTACTTCGGCACCACCACCTTTCGCCGCCAACAACGCGAGTCCATCGCCGCGAGCCGCGCCAATGGGCACAGCCTCACGGCATTGCTTACCATCGAGCGCCACGCCGCCAAGCTGAAGAAAAAGCGCGATGCGTGGGCGCTGCGGCGCGAATTGTGTGGGATGAAGGGAAAGGTCTCGGATATCGATAAGCGGGGCCGCGCCCGCGTCAAAGAGCTCAAGGGCCCCGTGAAGCGCCAGCCCGGCGTGAAGATTTATCGCCGCGCTGACGGCCCCTGGACAATGTCCATTACCGGCCCGTCCGCCGATATCGCCGATATGCACGCCGCGATTGATAAGGACGCCCCGCTTGCCTCTGTGCAGAATATCTTCCACGGCGAGGCCGCCGCCCGCCCCAGCGTGACGACCAATGTCGTGCTCCGCCTCGACGAGCTCGACCGCATCGTCGATTTCGGCTCCGGCCCCAAACCGGCCGCTGGCTCCAAGTCTGCCACTGGCAACAAGCCTGGCTCTAGCACTAGCCCTCAGCCCGGCTCGAGCTCCAACGCCCGCGTCGGCTCATCAGCCGGCACAAACTCGAAGCCCAGCGCCGATTCCGCCTCTGGCTCCCCTGACGGTTCCTGCTCCAATGCCGCTGCTGGCCCTGGCCTAGGCCCTGACTCTTACGGCGATGTCGTGGTCCAGCTGACCAATGGCGCCACAATGACCGGCGCTGAGCTGGTTCGACGGGCTTTTACCGAGCACGGCTACGTCACGCTCATTCATCCAGTGGAAGGCCCGGTAAACCTCTACCGCACCTCGCGCTTTGCTTCTGCAAAGCAACGCCTGATGGCAGCGGCCGAAAACCCGGTCTGCCCGTGGCCGGAGTGCCGCTACCCCGCCGATGAATGCCAGGTTCACCACCTCAATGCCTGGAAAAATGGTGGGGAGACCAACCCGCGAAACTTGACCATCGCCTGTCCGTACCACAATGGCGTGAACGACGACGATCCCAACGCCCCGCCCTTGCGCGGGCACTTAGCCCGGATCAACGGAACCATCCGATGGCTGCCGCCCTGGGCAGATAATGATTAATCGTTGCGGCCTACAAAACTTCGCACCCAGAAGGTTGTGCCTGCAAAGGACCCAGCGCCCCTGACACTAGTTGCGCCGACAGCCGCACCGGCGGCTGAGGAGGCGATTCTGCGTGCTCGACTTTGCCAGCACCGAACGTGGGTGGCGCTTATCCGTCGCGGCGAGCTGGCGCGGCGGGAATGGGTTACTTTTCGACGGCGCGGCGTTGGCGCGCGAACTCGGATAGCACCGAGCCCGCGGCAACGGAGGCGTTGAGAGACTCAACCCACCCGGTCATGGGAATGGACATGAGGACATCGCAGGTTTCGCTGACCAAGCGCGAAATTCCCTTGCCCTCGGAGCCGATGACGATGACCACGGGGTCCGTGCCGCCTTCATAGGTATCCAACGTGTGATCCCCGCCGGCGTCGAGGCCGACGACTTGGTAGCCGTTTTTCTGGAATTCCTTCACGGTGCGCGTGATATTCGTTGCGCGGGCGACCGGCAAGCGGGCAGCGGTACCAGCCGAGGTGCGCCAGGCCACCGCGGTAACAGAAGCCGAACGGCGCTCTGGAATGATCACGCCATCGCCGCCAAAAGCGGCCACGGAACGGATGACGGCACCCAGGTTGCGCGGGTCAGTGATGTTATCCAGGATGACGAACATGCCGGGGCGCGGGTTCTCGGCGGCGTTGGCAATCAAATCCTCCACCGCGGCGTACTTGTACGGCGGAATCTGCAAGCCGATGCCCTGGTGCATGCCATTTCCCGTCATGCGGTCCATCTCGTGGCGCTGGACCTCGATGATGGGGATATTGCGGGTATTGCACATGGACACGGCCTCGGAAAGCCGCTTATCATTGCGAGTTCCGGCAGCGATGTAGAGCGTGGTGGCCGGCACCTTGGCGTGCAGACACTCGATGACCGGGTTGCGGCCCACCACTATCTCTGCAGTTTCTTTCTGGTGGCGCCCAGAGTTGCGGCGCTCGCGCTCCAGCTTCGCCTTGTGCTTGGCGTGGTAGACGCGGTCCTCTGCTTTCGGGGTCGGACCCTTGCCTTCTAGGCCCTTGCGGCGCTGGCCGCCGGAGCCTTTGGTAGCGCCCTTCTTATTCGTCTTGCGGATGCCCGCGCCACCGCGGCCATGGGTTCGTGCCATCGTTTCAGTCCTTTCGAGGAAACCGTTCAATAACCAGCGGAAATAACAGCGAAACGCTGCTTAGCGCTGGGTCAACGACCACGTGGGGCCGTCTGGGGTATCGGTAATGGTAATGCCGACGGTAGTGAGGCGGTCACGCACGGCATCGGCAGTAGCGAAGTCTTTTTCCGCGCGGGCCTGCGTGCGCCGTTCCAGTTCTGCCTGGACCAGCGCATCCAGCGCCGCGTCTGCCCCGCTAGCTTCGCCTCCATCTTCCCACTCCAGCGGGTCAAATCCAAGTACGTGCGCCATCCCGCGCACCTGGGCGGCCTTCGCGCGGGCGGCGTCCTCGTCCCCGGCGGCCAGGTCCTTATTACCCGCGCGCACGGTGGTGTGGATAGCGGCCAGCGCCTTGGGCACGGCGATATCGTCATTCATGGCGTCCTCGAAGTCCGGCGTCCACTCGCCGCGTTCGACGCCTGCAAAGCGCTTGACGAAGTCCTCAATCCGCCGGTAGCCCGCCGCCGCCTCCGTCAGGGCGGATTCGGAGTATTCCAGCACGGAGCGGTAATGCGCAGAGCCCAGGTAGTAGCGCAGCTCCACTGGGCGCACGAGCTCTAGCATGTTCGAGATGGAAAGCACGTTGCCGAGCGATTTCGACATCTTCTCGCCGGCCATCGTCACCCAGTGGTTATGCATCCAGTAATTGGCGAACTTATCGCCAGCCGCGTGCGATTGCGCGATCTCGTTTTCGTGGTGCGGGAATTGCAGGTCCAAGCCGCCGCAGTGGATATCGAAATTGGAACCCAGGTAGTACGTCGACATGGCAGAGCACTCCAAGTGCCAGCCCGGGCGGCCACGTCCCCACGGAGTGGGCCAGCTCGGCTCGCCCGGCTTCGCGGCCTTCCACAGGGCGAAATCGAGCGGGCTGCGCTTGCCCGCGTTGTCTGACTCGCCTTGTTCCATCTCCTCAACGCGGTTGCCGGACAGTGCGCCGTAGTCGGATCCTTCCGCCTTGGTCCAGGCCTCGACGTCAAAGTACACCGAGCCGGCCGCATCGGAAGGGGTCGATGCGGCGTCGGTCTGCGCGGTGGCTTCGGCGTCTTGGGCGGGAACGGGATAGGCAAAGCCGGCATCGATAAGCCGCTGCATGTACTCGACCATCTGGGTGACAAAGCCCGTCGCACGCGGCTCCACGGACGGCGGGAGCACGCCGAGCAGGTTATAGGCCTTGGTGAACTCGTGCTCGTAGGTAGACACCCACTCCCACCAGGGGCGATTATTCTCGGCGGCCTTGGTAAGGATCTTGTCATCGATATCGGTGACATTGCGCACGAGCGCGACGTCATAGCCTTGCGCGAGCAGCCAGCGGCGCAGGATGTCGAAAGCCACGCCGGAGCGCAGGTGGCCGATGTGCGGCTGCGCCTGCGGGGTGGCGCCACACAAGTAGATGGAGGCGTGGCCGGGGCGGATCGGTTCGAAGTCGCGTTGGCTGCGGGTGGCTGTGTCAAAAATGCGCAAAGTACTCACGCCACCCAGTCTAAATCACCCGTGCGCGGGGTTAGTGTTGGCGCCGCCAGACAACGGCCGTTGCTACCGCCGCGCGGCCCTCTTTGCGGCCGGTAAAGCCCAAATGGTCGGTCGTGGTGGCGGAAATAGAAACATCCGCGCCGAGGATTTCCGAAAGCACGGCCTCGGCCTCCTCGCGACGCGGGCCCATCTTCGGCGTCTGGCCAATGAGCTGGGCTGCGGCATTGCCGATGATAAAACCTTCCGCTTCCAGCAGCTCGCGGCACTCGCGCAGAAGCTGGGCGCCGGACACACCATCGTATTCGGGCCGGCCCACCCCCACGAAGGAGCCGAGATCGCCGAGGTGGGAGGCGGAGAGGAGGGCATCGACAAGCGCATGGGCTACGACGTCGCCGTCGGAGTGGCCCTCGCAGCCGGGGGCGTCATCGAAAAGCAGCCCGGCAATCCAGCAGGGCTTACCGGCTTCAATCTGGTGGGCGTCGGTCGCGATGCCGACGCGGGGGATGATGGGCTCAGTCATGCTGCTCCTCTGCAAGGGCGCGGGCCAGGGTCAGGTCCGTGGGGGTGGTGATTTTGAAGGCGAGGATATCGCCCGGCACGGTCTCCACGCGCTGGCCGTGCCATTCCATCAGGCTGGCATCGTCCGTGGCGGTGAAATCCGGCTGCTTGCGCCAATAATCCAGGTTGGCCTGGCGCAGCGCGGCGAGGCGGAACCCCTGCGGGGTCTGCACGGCGCGCAAGCGGGCGCGATCGGGGGTGCCAATGACGGTGTCACCGGCGACTTCCTTGATGGTATCGGTCACGGGAACCACCGGGATAACGGCGGGCGCACCGGCCAAGACGCGCCGCGCCACGCGCTCGACCATCGCGGTGGGGGTGAGCGCGCGGGCGGCATCGTGGATGAGCACCACGGCGTCCTCGTCCGGAATGGCCTGCAGCCCGGCCCAGATGGAATCGGCGCGCTCGCCACGCCCATGCACGAGGCGCACCGGGATATCTGCGCGCACGCGCTTGACGATGCCCCCAGCTTCCCCCTCCATAGCCGGGCTCACCACCGCAATGACCTCGTCCACGAGGCCGGAGTTGGCCATGGTGCGTATGGATCGCTCCAGCAGGGTGCGCCCGTGCAGTTCGACGTAGGCCTTGGGCACCTGCGCGCCGAGGCGGGTGCCTTGCCCGGCCGCGGCGATTAAGGCGATAACGCGGGGTTTAGTCTTCGTCGTCGAAGGAGAGGTCATCGAGATCGATGTCGTTGTCGATATCGGTGGTAATGGACTGATCATCGACCAAGCCGGCGGCGCGGTGGCGCTCGATGGTGGCGTCGATTTCTTCCATCATGGTATCGGCCTTTTTGTCATCGACCGGCTGCGCCAGCGCCAGCTCGCCCACCAGGATGGTGCGGGCCTTGCCCAGCATGCGCTTCTCGCCGGCGGACAGGCCGCGGTCCTGGTCGCGGCGCCAGAGATCGCGCACCACTTCTGCCACCTTGTTGATATCGCCGGACGCAAGGCGCTCCTGGTTGGCCTTGTAGCGACGGGACCAGTTGCCGGCCTCTTCCACGTCTTCATCGCGCAGCACGGAGAAGACCTTTTCCAGGCCCTCCTTTCCCACGACATCGCGCACGCCGACGTTATCCGCATTCTTCTTGGGCACGCGGACGACGAGATCGGATTGGTTGATGTGCAGCACGAGGTATTCCAGCTCTTCGCCGCCCATTTCGCGGGTTTCGATATCCTCGATGACCGCCGCGCCGTGGTGCGGGTAGACGACGACCTCGCCGACCTTATATTCCATTGCCACTCCTTATAATCCCGTGAATATGCCGATAGCTAAGGCCGCCATTTTATCACGCGCGCCCTGCCCACCACCGGATGCCCCCGATTACCCCCACGGACTACCCGCTAGGTTAGCGAGAAACTGTGTACTTTATATCGAAAGGGACTAGGCTAAAGATTTGATAAGCCCTGAGATCGCAATTGATGGAGGATGCTCAACGTGCAGTCCCTGAAGTCCGCCGCCCGTCGCGGTGCCATTATTTCCGTTACCGCCGTCTCCGCTTTGGCGCTGGCTTCTTGCTCGGCAGGCCACGTCGCCCAGACGGCAGAGAAGGTAGCTGCGGTTGATGGCGCTTCTGCCAGCACCGATGACGATAAGATTGCCGTCCGCGATGTCACCATCCTGACAGAGCCAGACGGTGGCGCCGCGTTGAAGTTCAACGCCGTCAACCAGGGCTATGAAACCGATGTCATCACCTTGAAGTCCGTGAAGGTGGACGGCCAGACCGTCGAGATGAAGCAGACCCAGCCGCTCAAGCGCGATCACTCCATCGTGGCGGACTCCCAGAAGAACCTGGACGCAACCCCGGATCACGATTCCGAGACCATACAGTACGTGGCCACCCACCTGGATAACGATGACTTTGGCTACGCCGGCCACCGCCCGGTGACCTTCGAGTTCTCCAACGGCTCCATCGAGGTCGACGCCACCGTCGCCGCCTCCCAGATGGAGGCCGGTAAGTACGACCGCGACGTGGAATCCCCAGAGGGCTACACCACCGACGCGAACACCGGTAACTCCCACCACTAATAGCTCGCCGCACCCGCGCCCTACTCTGTGGAGTACGGGCGCGTTCGTCGTTTTTGCTGCCACGTTCTAGGCTCTACACCATGGCCAAAAAATCTCGCCCCATCCACACCTGCTCCGAATGCGGTTATGTCTCCCCCAAGTGGCTCGGGCGCTGCCCGGATTGCGGTTCGTGGGGGACGATGGAGGAAAAGGCACCGGTGGTGGCGGGGGCATCGGCAAGCGGCGGGCATGCGAGCGTCGCGCCGACGAGCCCGGTGCAGCCCATCACGCAGGTGGGCGCGCAGGCGACGAAGATGGTGCGCACGGGCATCGGCGAGCTTGACCGCGTGCTGGGTTCCGGCATCGTGCCGGGCTCGGTGGTGCTCATGGCCGGCGAGCCCGGCGTGGGCAAATCCACGCTGCTTCTCGAGGTCGCCTCCCGCTGGGCCCAGCTCGGCCGCACCGTCCTCTACGCCACCGCCGAGGAATCCGCCGGCCAGGTCCGCGCCCGCGCCGAGCGCACCGGGGCGCTGCAAGAATCGCTGTACCTCGCGGCCGAATCCAACCTGGACGCCGTCTTTGGGCACGTCGATGCCGTCAAACCCGGGCTCATCATCGTGGACTCCGTGCAAACCATGCATGCAGTGGGGGTAGAAGGCGTGCCCGGCGGCGTCGCGCAATCGCGCGCCGTGACCGCGGCGCTGACCTCCCTGGCGAAATCCACCGGCATCCCCGTGCTGCTGGTGGGGCACGTGACCAAGGACGGAAACGTGGCGGGACCGCGGGTTTTGGAGCATCTTGTCGATGTCGTCTTAAACTTCGAGGGCGACCGCCAGTCCAGCCTGCGCATGCTGCGCGGGATGAAAAACCGCTTCGGCGCGACCGATGAGGTAGGTTGTTTCGAGCAAACCGCCGGGGGTATTCGGGAGGTCGCGGACCCGTCGGGGCTCTTCCTCTCCCACCGGGGCACGACGCCGGATGGCTCCGCGGTGACCGTCGCCATGGACGGCGTGCGGCCCATCCTCGCCGAGGTCCAGGCGCTGACCGTGGACCCCGTGGCGAAGAACCCGCGGCGCGTGGTCACGGGACTCGATGCCAACCGCGTGCCCATGGTGCTCGCCGTATTGCAGGCGCGCGCCGGCCAGCGCACGAACGATAAGGATGCTTATGTGGCCACGGTGGGCGGCATGCGGATTACCGAAACCGCAACCGACCTCGCGGTGGCGCTGGCTACCTGGTCCTCGTTGCACGAGCAGCCGCTGCCGGCGAAGACGGTGGTCATCGGCGAAGTAGGCCTGGCCGGCGAGCTGCGGCCGGTGCCCAATGTTGAGCGGCGCCTGCAGGAGGCGGCGCGGCTGGGATACAAGCGGGCGATTGTCCCGCGTGGGGAAATTAACCCCGTGGACGGCATGCAGGTGCGCCAAGTCGCAACGCTTGGCGAGGCCCTCGCCGCGGTCCAGCCGTAGTTCAATCGTAACCGGTGGCGGGTTCTTGCCGAGCTGTTGCCGAGGGGAGGGCGCTCCAGCGGCGCGGACTCCCGCGCGGGATGCTTCCGCCCGAGCAGGTTCCGCCCGAGCTGCTTCTGCGCGACCTGGTTCCGCGCGGCCGACTGTAAGGAGGCCGCGCGCTTAGCGGAGGGTGAAGTCCTGCGGCGGGGAGGAATTATCGCCGATAACAGTGTGGGCGAAGTAGGCACCCGGCTCGGCGGTCGGGCGGTCGGTGCACTTGCCCGGTTCGGATGCCTGGCGGGACCATTCGGCCTCGAATTTCAGGTCCTTGCCCGCGGGGAAGGTCTGCTCGCCGGTCTGCACGGAGGCGTAGCAATCGGTATCGGACCATACGCGCTGGTTATCGGTCATCTTGTAGACCTCGAAGCGCAGCGAGTTCTCATCTAGGTCGATTTTGCAATCCGCGGCGGTGGGGTTGGTGACGGTCATGAAGAACTTCGGCAGCTCGCCGTCCGGCACGGAGTAGTTGAGCATGGAGGTGCGCACCTTCAAGTCCTCAAGCGAGCAGGTGTCCTTCGCGGCGTGCACGGATTCCTCGGGCTCCTTGCTTTCCGATGCCCCCTCTTCCCCATCCTTGGCTTCCGACTCGGAGGCAGGTTCGGATTCGGATTCGCTCGTCGAATCCGTGGACGTGGTTGCGGATTCGCTGGTGGTTTCGGCGGAGGTGGTTGCCGCCGAAGACTCTGAGGACGCGGCAACGGAATCGTCGCTATCGCCGCCAAAGGCGGCCACCGCCGCCCAGATCAGCACCACGGCCAGGACGATCACGATGATAAGCGCGGCAACCCGGCGGCGCTTATAGATCTCTTCTGGAAGGGGCTTATTCTGGTTCACGCACTCAATTTTAAGTGGTAGACGCGCCTGGATCCGCTAAGCCGGCACCGCGTGTCAACTCAACGCCGTAGGAGTGCAATGGCTCCACGCGCGATTCTTCGAGGAGGTAGCGGGCACCGACGATGCCGAAGGAGCCATCGTCAAGCTGCTTGCGCACATTAGGGATGCTGGCCACGACCTGGGTGACGGTTTGGAGGGTGTGTTGACGCTCGACATCGGCAAGCGTGGCGTCAGGGCCCGCAGTCCAAGCGGACGTCGCGACCTTCTCGATGATGGGCCGCTGCAGGCCGATGGGCAACTCGCCGCCGCGGACAAAATCCACCGCGGCCGCCACCGCACCGCAGGACTGGTGGCCCAAGACCACCAATAGGTTGGGGTGCAGGTGGTCGAGCGCATAGTCCAAGGAAGCCAGCACGGAGGCGTCCAGGATGTGGCCGGCGGTGCGGATGACGAAGGCATCGCCGAAACCGATATTGAAGATGTGCTCGATGGGCGCGCGGGAATCGGAGCAGGCCAAGACCACCACGCGGGGATCCTGGCCCTTGGTGAGCCCGTCGCGCTCATAAATCTTGTTGAGATCCATGATGGTGCCGTCGATGACGCGCTGGTTTCCGGCCTGGAGGGCCTCCCAGACGGCTTGCGGCTCGTGGGCAACGTTACTTAATGGCATGAACTATATTTTAATGCCCTAGACTGTCCTGCGAGATGGATACGCACGCACTTCTTTCCTGGTTTGACGCCAATGAACGCGATTTGCCCTGGCGGTGCCCCGGTACCTCCGCCTGGGGAGTGCTCCTTTCCGAGGTCATGAGCCAGCAGACCCCCGTCGCCCGCGTCGCCCCCGTGTGGGAGGAATGGATGCGGCGCTGGCCCACCCCCGCGGACTTCGCCCAAGCCTCCCGCGCCGAGGTGCTGCGCGCCTGGGGCAAGCTCGGCTACCCGCGACGCGCGCTGCGGCTCTGGGAGTGTGCGGGGGTAATGGACAAGGTTCCATCAGACGTGGATGAGCTGCTCGCACTGCCTGGAATCGGCGACTACACCGCCCGCGCCGTGGCGTGCTTTTACTTTGGCCAGAACGTGCCGGTGGTCGATACCAACGTGCGCCGCGTCTATGCCCGCGCCGAGGACGGAAATTTCCTCGCCCCGTCGCCCTCCAAGCGCGAGCTCGCCGCTGTGGCCGCCCTCTTGCCCGAGCGCAACGGGCCGCGGTTTTCTGCTGCGCTCATGGAGCTCGGCGCACTGGTGTGTACGGCGAAAAATCCCGATTGCAAGCGTTGTCCCCTGCGCGCGACGTGTGCCTGGCAGCTCGCCGGGTGCCCCGAGCCTTCCGCCGCGGAACAAACCCGCGCGAAAAAGCGCGTGCAAAAATTTGCCGGGACCGATAGGCAGGTGCGCGGCAAGATTCTAGACGTGCTGCGCGCCGCCGAACACCCAGTGCCGCAGTCCGCTATCGACGTGGTTTGGCCCGATGCCGCGCAACGTTCCCGCGCGCTGGCTTCGCTGCTTGACGATGGCCTCGCCGAGCAAAACTCCGCCGGCCTCTTCCACCTGCCGGTTTAACCTCCCGCCGGGCCTATCAGCGTTGAAGCACAGAGAATCGTTAACGCCAACGGCCGCGGAAGTTGAGCCCGCCAGGGAGGTTGACCCACATGCCGCCGCGAGAATTAAAGGTCACCGGGCCAATCTTCGTGGACATGGAAGCACCGGATCCGGAGATGTTAATCCAGCTATTCTTGCCGGTCTTTTTGCGCGAACGATATTGAAGTCCCATAACCGGCCATTTTAGCAGTACCCCCGTGCATCACGCTGGGCACATACGAAAAACCACCCAGGGTTCGCGGTGGAACCGTGGGTGGTTATGCAGGCCCGAGCGGGCCGGGGCGGGGCGGGCCGAGCCGATTAGTTACATCGGCTGGCCAGCACCTGCTGGTGGCGGGTTCTTGCCATCGTCGTCGGAGTTACCAGGGCCCGGCGTTTCCGAAGGCACATCCGGGGAAATGACATCCGGCTCGCCGTTGGTGTCGATGCCGTCATTGTCGGAACCGGAACCGCCGTCCTTTGGACCGTTGCCGTCGCCGTTGTCGTCGTTGGAATCGGAATCGGAGTTATCCGAATCGGAACCGTCGGAGGGATCGTTGTCGCGGACGGAGGCATCGGCAAGCGAAGGCTCATCGATGTCATCCGGCAGCGGCTTCGGGCGCGGGGTAAAGGTGAACGTAGCGCCGGAGTCGTCCTTGGACTCGCCGTCCCAGCCTTCGACGTCGACCGAGATGATTTCGCCGGCGCCAATCTCGCCGAAGAGGATCTTCTCCGAGAGCTGGTCCTCGATATCGCGCTGAATGGTGCGGCGCAACGGACGAGCACCAAGAACCGGGTCGAAGCCGCGCTGGGCCAGGAGGTTCTGGGCCTTATCGGTGAGCTCGATGCCCATATCGCGCTCCTCCAGCTGGGTACCCACGCGGTCAATGAGCAGGTTAACCATCTGCACGATCTGCTCGCGGGTGAGCTGGTGGAAGACCACGACGTCATCGATACGGTTCAGGAACTCGGGGCGGAAGTGCTTCTTCAGCTCGTCGTTGACCTTTGCCTTCATCCGCTCGTACTGGGCGTCCGAATCGTTCTCGCTGGCGCCGGTAAAGCCCAAGCCCACCGGCTTAGAAATGTCCTGGGTACCCAGGTTCGAGGTGAAGATGAGGACGGTGTTCTTGAAGTCGACGACGCGGCCCTGGCCATCGGTAAGCCGGCCATCTTCCAGCACCTGCAGCAAGGTGTTGTAGATCTCCTTGTGGGCCTTTTCGATCTCATCAAAAAGCACCACGGAGAATGGCTTGCGGCGAACCTTCTCGGTCAGCTGGCCGCCCTCTTCGTAGCCAACGTATCCCGGAGGAGCACCGAAGAGGCGGGAAGCGGTGAAGCGGTCGTGGAACTCGCCCATATCGATCTGGATGAGGTCATCATCCGAACCGAAGAGGAAGTTAGCCAGCGACTTCGACAGCTCAGTCTTACCCACACCGGACGGGCCGGCGAAGATGAAGGAACCGGAAGGACGGCGTGGATCCTTGAGGCCTGCACGGGTGCGGCGGATGGCGCGGGAGACGGACTTGACCGCCTCGTCCTGGCCAATGATGCGCTTGTGCAGCTCTTCTTCCATGTTGAGCAGGCGGGAAGATTCCTTCTCCGTCAGCTTCAGCACGGGGATGCCGGTCCAGTGCGCCAGGACCTCAGCAATTTGGTCCTCGCCCACCTCGGCGATTTCCTCCAGGTCACCGGAGCGCCACTGCTTTTCCTTCTCGGAGCGCTCCTCGCCCAGCTTGCGCTCGTCATCGCGCAGGCCGGCGGCCTTTTCGAAGTCCTGGGCATCGATAGCCGCTTCCTTTTCCCGGCGAACCTCTGCGATGCGGTCATCGACCTCGCGCAGGCCCTTCGGGGCGGTCATGCGCTTGATGCGCATGCGGGCACCGGCCTCATCGAGGAGGTCGACGGCCTTATCCGGCAAGAAGCGGTCATTGATGTAGCGGTCCGCCAGCTGCGCGGCAGCGTGCAGTGCCTCATCGGTGTAGGACACGCGGTGGTGCGCCTCGTACTTATCGCGCAGGCCCTTCAGGATGAGGAAAGTATCATCCAGCGAAGGTTCATCGACCTGCACCGGCTGGAAACGACGCTCCAGCGCGGCATCCTTTTCGATGTGCTTGCGGTACTCATCCAGGGTGGTAGCACCGATGGTCTGTAGCTCACCGCGGGCAAGCTTGGGCTTGAGCAGCGAAGCAGCGTCGATGGCACCTTCGGCGGCACCGGCACCGACGAGGGTGTGAATCTCGTCGATGAATAAGATGATGTCACCGCGCTGGTTAATTTCCTTAAGAACCTTCTTCAGGCGTTCCTCAAAGTCACCGCGGTAGCGGGAACCGGCGACCAAAGAACCCAGGTCAAGCGAGTACAGCTGCTTGTCCTTAAGGGTTTCTGGGACCTTGCCGTTGACGATGTCCAGCGCCAAGCCCTCAACCACAGCGGTCTTACCAACGCCGGGCTCACCGATGAGCACCGGGTTGTTCTTGGTGCGGCGGGAGAGTACCTGCATGATGCGCTCAACCTCAGACTCGCGACCAACGACGGGGTCTAGCTTGCCGTCCTTGGCTGCCTGGGTGAGGTTGCGGCCGAACTGGTCCAGCACGAGCGAGTTGGAGCGCTCGCCCGAGCCGCCGGAACCACCGCGTCCGCCGGCACCGGCGCCGGAACCTGCGCCCGCGCCGATGGGGCCTGGGGCTTGGTTCGAGTCGCCGCCGCCTTCTTGCTGGCCGCCCTCGTAGCCGGACAGCAGCTGGATAACCTGCTGACGCACGCGCGGCAGATCAGCGCCGAGCTTCGTCAGCACCTGTGCGGCAACGCCGTCGCCCTCACGGATAAGTCCGAGCAGGAGGAACTCCGTGCCGATGTACTTGTGACCCATCTGCAGGCCCTCGCGCAAGGACAGCTCAAGGACCTTCTTAGCGCGCGGGGTAAAAGGAATGTGGCCGGTGTGCGGCTGGCTGCCCTGGCCGATGATCTCCTCTACCTCACGGCGCACGTCCTCCAAGGAAATGCCCATGGACTCTAGAGCCTTGGCAGCTACACCTTCTCCCTCGTGGATAAGGCCGAGCAGGATGTGCTCGGTTCCGATGTAGTTGTGGTTAAGCATGCGTGCTTCTTCTTGCGCCAAAACGATGACGCGACGAGCACGGTCTGTAAACCTCTCGAACATGACTCCCCTAAACTTTCGCTTCTAATGTGGTACCCACTGTAACGCCGCACGCCCCAAAGGATTTCCTCTTTTTGGCCCCCATCGCCCTATAAACGGCCCAAACCGCCCATACTCGCAGCTCACATGGGTGTACGCCGGTAGCGAACAGGGCCTTTTTGCCCTAGAATCTTCTTCATTCTCCCTGTCGTCTCGTAGATACAAAGGAATAAAATAGCCGTGCCGCACCTTCCCGAATTCTTTGCTTCCCAGCACAACCTGCACGAAAAGGCAGTGCTGGATGAGGGGCCCAACTCCACCCTTTTTGTCGTGGAGGATGGCTCCACGCACGAGGAATTTACGGTGGAGATCTTTGCGGCGGAGGCAAGGGGCATCGTCAAGGCCTCTACCGCCCTGCACGGCCTGCACCACCCCGCGCTCGCCGCCCTGGTGGGCTCTGGCACGACGGCGGATGGCCAGGAATTCTTAGTCCGCAAGGCCTGCCCGGGTACCGCTTTGCCCACGCTTGCCGATGCCCCCACCAAACCCCACGCCCAAGAAATCCTCACCCCCGTGGCAGGCGCGGTGGATTTCCTGATTAGCCGCAACCGCGCGGATTTCGCCGTCCATGGACTCAAGGCCGAGCGCGTTTTCGTGGATGAGGATAAAGAGGTCGCCGTCCTCGCCGCCGCTGGCCCAGGCGGTGCCAGCTCCGCGGAGACAACGGCGGAGAAGTCTGCACAGGAAACCGCCGAGAAAGATTCGGAAAAGGCGAAGAGCGCGACGGGTGCCGATGCGGTCCGCGCCTTCCAAAAACTCGTTACCGCCACGTGTCCTTCTTTTAGGCCGGACAAGGATTTCTCGAGCGCTAAAGAGGTCGTTAAGGCGCTGCGCCCCGAGCGGGATCTCGATACCTCACAATTCCCGCCGGTGCAGGTCGCAGAGCCCGAGTCCCAGCCGCAACAACAGTTCCCGCCACAACCGCAGCAACAGTTCCCACCGCAGAACCAGGCCGGGCCGCAGTATCAACAGCAATACCAGCAGCAGTACCAGCAACAGCCGGTACCGCCGATGAATACGGCCCCGCCAAAGAAGAAGGGCAAGGGCGGGCTCATCGCGCTCATTTCTGTTTTGGCCGTCATCGCGGTGGCCGCCGCGGGCGCGTTGTGGTTCTTCCTGTCCTACCCCAGCTGGGATGACAAGGAAAAGAACCTAGCGGATGCTTATCCGAGCCTGATCGGCTCGCGCAGCGGCCAAGACGGCGCGCTCGGTGCAGAGTGTTCCTCCCGTCCTCCAGAAGATGGACAAGAAGCGAAGATCACCTGCTCGGGCGATGGTTTCAACTACACCGCCGCCTACTACCCCAGTGTGGAAGAACGCGATGCCGTCCTCCCAAACACTGACCCAGTAGAGCTGTCTAACGATAGGTGCACCATCCAAAGCTACGAGGCCTCAACGGATCCGCAGACCTACGTTATGGCCGTGGAAGGCACCCAGTCCATCTTCATGGTGTGGGGCGACGATGCCGAATCCGCGCGGCTAAAGCTACCTTTGTGCGCGCAGTAGGCGCCGGAGGAGAGCTGGCGAGGCTGACCGGTCCGCGCTCTCCCGGCAGGGGTTACTCCGCGCGGCGCTAGTCCGCGCGGCGTTAGTCGGCGGCGGGCACGCGCTTGAGCAGCGGCGCTAGCACGAGCACGAAAAGCGAGAGCACGCCGGCGAAAAGGAAGGCCCAGTGCGCGCCTTGGGCGGTGGCGGCGGCCTCGCTCATGCCCTCGGCTTGGCCGGATTTGGTGCCGCTAGTCAAAAAGGCCACGAGGAAGGCGGTGCCCGCCGCGCCGGCGAGCTGCTGCAGCGTATTCAAAATGGCGGAGCCGTGGGAGTAGAGGTCATCGGGAAGCGAGGACAGCGAGACCGTCATCAGCGGGGTCATCATGAGCGCGATGCCCACGGCGAACAGGATATGCATGCCAATAACCATCCACACCTCACTGTTTTCTGTCAGCAGGGTCATCAGCCAAATGCCGGTAGAAAACATGATGGCGCCGGGAATCAACAGGGGCCGGGGGCCAAGGGCGTCATAAATCCGCCCCACAATCGGGGATATCCCGCCCTGCAAGAGGCCGCCCGGCATGACCACGAGGCCGGTGACCAGCGAGGATACCGCCAGCGAGCTCTGCAGATAAATGGGCAGGATATTCACCGTGCCCAGCAGCAGGGCGAACATGAGCAGCATGGCGATAACCGCGAGGGTGAAATTGCGGACCTTGAACGGGCGCAGGTCCAATAGCGCGCGGTTTACCTTGGCCAGCCGGTGTTGGCGCACGGTAAAGGTAATGAGGGCGAGGATGCCGAGGAGGAGTAGGAGGGCATCGGCAAGCGAGCCGCCCTCCACCATCTTCTCGATGGACGATAGGCCATAAATGAGCCCGCCGAAGGCCAGGGCGGATAAGAATACCGACGGAATATCGAGCCGGGTATCCCTGCGCTCACCCACGTTGACCAGTCGGAAGTAGCCAGCGACGCTAATGGCGGCGATGAGCGGGACCATGGCCCAGAAGATGACGTGCCAGGTCGCCATGCTCAAAATGAACCCGCCGACGGTGGGGCCCAGGGCCGGCGCGACGGAGATAACCACGGTGATAATGCCCATGATGGTGCCGCGGCGCTGCGGAGGAACGAGCGTCATGGCCACGGTCATAAGGGTGGGAATCATCAGCGCGGTACCGGCAGCCTGCAGCACGCGGCCGGCCAGCAGTAACCCAAAGGCCGGGGCGAGCGCCGCTAGCACCGTGCCCGTCAGGAAGATGCCGGTGGAGGCGCCAAAAATCTGCCGGGTGGTGAATTTATCCATCAGGAACCCAGTGGTGGGAATGACCACGCCCATGGTGAGCAAGAAGCCGGTCAGCAGCCACTGCGCGGAGGTCGCCGGGATGGAGAAATCCGCCATGATGGTGGGCAGCGCCACCGAAAGCGCGGTTTCATTCAGGATCATCACCATCGCGGAGAGTACCAAGATGGTGAGGTTGGCTATGACCTCTGCGGAGATTTTCGGAGCGGGATTCTGAGACACCAAATCAGGATACTGAGTTGGCTTAACCGGCAAAACTTGGGGCGTATGATTTAGATGTCTTCTACCGCACCCTCGATTCACGTTAGGCAATCCCACAGTGCATTTCCTCAATGATTCCCGCCCGCCCTACGAGCTGACCTACTCGGATGTATTTATGGTGCCGAATCACTCGGATGTTGGCTCGCGACAGGCGGTCGACCTCACCGCAGCCGATGGCACGGGCAATACCATCCCGCTCATCGTGGCGAATATGACCGCAGTGGCCGGCCGCCGCATGGCAGAGACCATCGCCCGGCGCGGCGGCATGGCCATCCTGCCGCAGGATCTCAGCCTGGAGGCCGCGGCGGAGACGATGGCCTCGGTAAAGGCCGCTGACCTGGTCTATGACACCCCAATCACCATCAAGCCACACCACACGGTGGGCTATGCCAGCAACCTTTTGCACAAGCGCGCCCACGGCGCGGCCATCGTGGTCGACGGCGCGCTGCCGGTGGGCATCATTACGCCGAAGGACCTGCGCGGGCAGGATAATTTCACCGCCGTGGGCGAGCTCATGACCACGGATTTGGTGACCCTGCCGGTGGGCATCGACCCGCAGGAGGCCTTTACCCGCCTGCGCGCAACCTCGCGCAAGCTCGCCCCAGTGGTCAATCCGGATGGCACGCTGGCGGGCATTTTGACGCGCAAGGGTGCGCTGCGGGCGACGATGTATAAGCCGGGCATCGACAAGCAGGGACGCTTGCACATCGGTGCCGCGGTGGGCATTAATGGCGACGTTGAGGGCAGGGCGCGGGCGCTTGCCGATGCCGGCGCTGACGTCCTCGTCATCGATACCGCCCACGGGCATCAAGACAGCATGCTGGCGGCGCTGCGCAAGGTCCGGGACCTGGATTTGGGTTTGCCGATTGCCGCCGGAAACGTGGTCACGGCCGCCGGCGTGCGCGAGTTGGCCGCGGCGGGCGCGGATATTATCAAGGTCGGCGTGGGCCCCGGCGCGATGTGCACCACCCGCATGCAAACCGGCGTGGGGCGCCCGCAATTTTCCGCCGTGCTGGAGTGTGCCGCCGCAGCCCGCGAGGTTGGCGCGCACGTATGGGCCGATGGTGGCGTGCGCGATCCCCGCGACGTGGCCCTGGCGCTGGCCGCGGGCGCGTCCAATGTGATGATTGGCTCCTGGTTCGCCGGCACCTTCGAATCCCCCGGTGACCTGCACAAGGATGCCGATGGCTCGTTCTACAAGGAATCGTTCGGCATGGCCTCGCGCCGGGCTGTGCGCGGCCGCAATTCCGCCACCGAGGCCTTTGAGCGCGCCCGCCGCGAGATGTTTGAGGAGGGCATTTCCACCTCCCGCATCTACCTCGATCCGGAACACGGCGGCGTGGAGTACTTGGTGGACCGCATCATCTCCGGCGTGCGCTCGTCCTGCACCTACGCCGGGGCCGATTCGCTGGCTAGCTTCCACGAGCGCGCCACCGTGGGCGTGCAATCGGCCGCCGGCTTTGCCGAGGGCCAGCCGCGGGCCACCAACCGCTAGGGCCCTTTGGGCCCGTGCTACTTTTGCAAGTATGTTGACTCGCTATGACCAGGCGGCCTCGCGCGCGGCCGCGCAGGTTATGGGGCAGTATTCCACCAGTTTTACCCTGGCCACGCGCCTTTTGCGCGGGCGGGTGCGCGAAGACATCCGCCACCTTTATGCCGTAGTGCGCATCGCAGACGAGCTTGTCGATGGCACCGCGCACCAAGCCAGCATCGATGCCGCCGCCGCGCTCGATGCCTACGAGGCCGCTATCCTAGCGGCGCCGGAGAAAAGGTTGCACACCGATCCCGTCGTGCACTCCTATGCCATTACCGCTAGGCGCTGTGGCTTCCAGCGCCAGCACCTCGTGGCCTTTTTCGATTCCATGCGCGCCGACCTTTCCCAGCGGGAGTATTCCGCCGCGGAACTCGCCGAGTATATCTACGGTTCCGCCGAGGTCATCGGCTTATTGTGCGTGCAGGTCTTCCTGGCGGAAGAAACCGTGTCCGCCGCCGACCGCGCCACGATGAACCGCGGCGCACGCCACTTGGGGGCAGCGTTTCAAAAGATTAACTTCCTGCGGGATTTAGGCGAGGACTCCTCGGTCCTGGGCCGGGCCTATTTTCCACAGGCCGCTGGCGGAGAGCTTTCCGAGGCCGCCAAGTCCACGCTCATCGCCGATATCCGCCACGAGCTCACCGCCGCCGAAGAAGCCATTAACCTCTTGCCGCTTTCCGCCCGCGTTGGCGTGCGCGCGGCCGCCGATATCTTTGCCGAGCTCACCAACCGGCTCGCCGCCACCCCCGCAGCGGAGTTAAAAACCACCCGCATATCCGTGCCGAATCGCACCAAGGCTTGGCTGGCCGCCCGTGCGGTGCGTAGGCGCGCGGTGCGGTAATGCACCGCGCGTAGGTAAAGGACCCCGCCGAAGACTGAATCCTAAGGAGAACATCATGCACGCCGTCGTCATCGGGGCCGGCATCGCCGGCCTTGCCACCGCTGCCCTCCTCGGAAAAGAGGGCTATGAAGTTACCGTCGTAGACTCCCTAGACGAGGTCGGCGGGCGCGCGGGCAGCTATGCGGAGGCTGGGTTCCGCTGGGATACCGGACCGTCCTGGTACCTCATGCCGGATGCCTTCGACCACTTCTTTTCCCTCTGCGGTACCTCGACAGAAAAGGAACTGGATCTAGTGGGACTCTCGCCGGATTACCGCGTCTATACCGGCGGCCCCGCCGAATCCGCTACTGGCACCGGCTCGCGTCCTACCCCCGTGGATGTACATTCCGGGACCGATAATGTGGCCCAACTCTTCGAGTCGCTAGAACCAGGCGCGGGCAGCCAGGTGCGCAGCTATTTGGCAGATGCCAGCGACGCCTACCACGTAGCGCTCGATCACTTTTGTACACCACATTTTCGGCGCCCTTGAACTTGGTGCATGCAGATATTCGGCATCGGCTAGCGCGGATTGCAGCGCTGCTTACTACTAGCTTGCAAAAGCACGTCAACGGGCAATTTTCGGATACGCGCCTGCGACAGATCCTGAGCTACCCAGCGGTTTTTCTCTCCTCCGAGCCTGCCGCGGCCCCAGCGCTGTATTCCCTTTTAAGCCATACTGACCTGGTGGAAGGTGTGCGCTACCCCCTCGGCGGATTCCACGCGGTGGTGCAGGCCATCTACCGCCAAGCGGAAAAATTCGGCGCCACCTTCCGCTTGGGTGAAGAGGTCACCTCCATCACCACCACCGGCGGGTCCTCCTCCCGCGCCACCGGCGTCCGCACAACGAACGGGCATATCGATGCCGATATTGTGGTCTCGGCTGCTGACCTGCACCACACCGAAAATCAGCTGCTGCCCCGGAAGCTGCGCACCTATCCGGAGCGCTACTGGGCCCGCCGCAATCCGGGGCTGGGTACCGTGGTGGTACTCGCCGGTGTGAAGGGAAAGCTCCCGGAGCTAGCTCACCACACCTTTTTGTTCAGCCAGGACTGGGACCCCGATTTCCGCGCAGTCTTTTCCGCGCCGGAAACGGAACGTCCCCTCGGCGCCTCTGAGTCCATCTACATTTCGAAGGTTTCGGCCACCGACGCGGATGTCGCACCAGAAGGCCACGAGAACTTGTTCTTCCTCATCCCCGTACCCGCTGCAGAAGCCTACGGGCACGGCGATGCCTACCATCCCGAGGCTTCCCCGCGCGTTGCTGCTATTGCAGATGCCGCCCTCGACCAGCTTTCCCGCACCGCCGATATTCCTGACCTCCGCGAGCGAATCACCATCACGCGCAGCCTCGGACCAGCCGATTTTGCCGACCGCTATCACTCCTGGTCAGGTGGAGCTTTGGGGCCAGCACATACGCTATTTCAATCTGCGTTCTTCCGCGGGCGCAATGCCTCGCGCAAGGTGGCCGGCCTCTACTACGCCGGTGCGACCACCGTGCCGGGCGTCGGCGTGCCGATGTGCCTGATTTCTGCAGAAAACATCATCAAACGCCTGCGCGGCGATACCTCCGCTGGGCCGCTTCCCACAGATGATGCCTGAGGCCGCTCGCCGGATCGTTCTCCACTTGCCGCCCACTTCTCGCAGCGCGGCCTCCGATGCGCAACGCCTCCCGTTCGGCCTCGATTGTGGAGCCTCTGATGCGCAACCTCCTTTGTGCAACCTCCGATGCAATAGGTCCTCGGTGATAACTGAGCAAACTCGGCCCTGAGATGTAGCATTTTTCGCTCAGATATCACCGAGGAGGTTGCACTTTTGTGAAACCGATAGAACTAGGCAGAAGTAGGCGTGCGACTCGGCCTGCGAGGCACACGCGGCGGGTGCAATGGGTAAACAAAAAGGCTGCAGCCAAAGGAAGGCTGCAGCCGGTTTCGGGGCGCTAACGGGTGCCTGCGTGGGCGGGCACCGAGTGGGGGCGCCGGGTATGGGCTACTTCTGTTCTGGCTTTACCAGCGGGAAGAGCACGGTCTCGCGAATTCCGAGGCCGGTCAGGGCCATGAGCAGGCGGTCCATGCCCATGCCGGTACCGGCCGTCGGCGGCATGCCCTGTTCCATCGCGGCCAGGAAGTCCTCGTCCAAGACCATGGCTTCCTCATCGCCACCGGCGGCAAGGCGGGCCTGGTCCTCGAAGCGCTCGCGCTGGACGACGGGATCGACAAGCTCCGAGTAGCCGGTGGCCAGCTCGAAGCCGCGCACGTACAGGTCCCACTTTTCGGTCACGCCGGGCTCGGAACGGTGCTGGCGGGTTAGCGGGGAGGTCTCGACCGGGAAGTTCTTCACAAAGATGGGGCCTTCCAGTTGGTCCTCGCACAGGACCTCCCAGATTTCCTCCACCAGTTTGCCGTGGCCCCAGCCTTCACCCTGCGGCACGTCGAGGCCAATGACCTTGGCGATGCCCTTCAGGGTCTCCACGTCGGTATCGATGGTGACCTCCGGCTGACCGGGGAACTTGCGCTGCAAGGCCTCGTTCAAGGACGGGTACATCTCGATTTCGGGCCATTGCTCGCCGCCGAAGTCGAAATCGGTGCCATCGGCAAGCGTGACGGTGGTAGAACCAAAGACCTCGCGGGCCACGGACTGGATGGACTCGCGGGTCATGCGGGCGCAATCATTGTAATCGCCCCAGGCGGCGTAGGTCTCCAGCATGGCGAACTCCGGCGAGTGGGAGCGGTCCACACCCTCATTGCGGAAGTTGCGGTTGATTTCAAAGACGCGGTCGATGCCACCGACGACGGCGCGCTTCAAGTACAGCTCCGGAGCAATGCGCAGGTAGAGGTCAATATCGAGCGCATTGGAGTGGGTGATAAACGGGCGAGCGGCCGCACCACCGTGCAGGGTCTGCAGCATCGGGGTTTCGATCTCTACAAAGTCCTGGCCTTCCAGGTAATTGCGCAGCGCACGCATGACCTTCACGCGCACCATGGCGTTCTTGCGGGCCTCTTCGCGGATAATGAGGTCGTTATAGCGCTGGCGCACGCGGGTATCTTCAGCCATATCCGCGAAGGACACCGGCAGCGGGCGCAGGGACTTGGCCGCCATGGTCCATTCCTCAGCCATGATGGACAGCTCGCCACGGCGGGACGCAACCACGTGGCCGCTAACGGAGATGAAGTCGCCCAAATCCACATCGGACTTCCAGGCATCGAGGCGCTCCTTGCCCACCTTGGCCTGCGAAAGCATGGCCTGCATCTGGGTGCCATCGCCGTCCTGCAAGGTGGCAAAGCACAGCTTGCCGGTATTGCGCATGAAGATAAGGCGGCCGGCAATAGCGTGGGTGACCTCGGTTTCCTCACCAGCGGCCAGGTAGGTCACGCCCTCTTCATTGCCCGGCTCTTCGCCCTCGGCCACTACGCGGAAATCATGGCGCAATTCCTTGAGGGAGATAGTGCGCTCGACGGATACCGGGTAGGCCTCCACGCCGGATTCGAGCAGGCGATCGCGCTTCTCGCGGCGGATGCGCAGCTGCTCAGGGACATCGTTTACTTCATTATTCTTCTGCTCGCTCACGTTAGCCTAGGGTAGTCGATCCCGCCCGCTACCCGCGATTTGGCCCATAGCGCCCCTACCCCGAGAAAGATTTACGCATAGTTCACTTCGCTGTCACCTCAAGGCCAACGCACTGTTGCTGGCATCCCCTTATATATATGGCTGACCCCATGTCTTATCAATATTTTCGACCTTCTTTGGAGTAGTAATAATGGCGCTTAAAGGCCGCAACCTTCTCTCTAGTCTCTTCGCATCCTCTCGTTCCAGCTTGACGTGCACCTACAAGTGCGGCAATGCCTGCTTCGGTGAATGTGAGAACAAGTCTGATAACCCATACTTCGGTGACCAGTTCTCCCGCCGTACCGCTCTGCGCGCGGGCAGCTTGTCCGTAGTAACCGTCGGCGGCGGCGCCGCGTTGGCTGCCTGCTCCAACCCGGATGAAGTCTCCAATGAAGCCTCTTCCTCCGAGGCCAAGGGGGGAAAGACTTCCGAGGCTAATGTAGAACTCACCTCCGCAGAGGGTATGAAGTTTGACCCAGTTGAGCCGAACGAAAAGGACGAAGTAGTCATCCCGGATGGCTATAAGCAGTCCGTTCTCATCGCCTGGGGAGACCCGCTGTTCAAGGATGCGCCAGAGTTTGATGATAAGAACCAGACGGCCGAGGCCGCCGAGAAGCAGTTCGGCTTCAATAACGACTTCGCCGGACTTATCGAGCACCCGGATGATGACAATCGCCTTATCTACGTCTGCTCCCACGAGTACACCACCGAGCCGCAGATGTTCCCCAACTACGATGCGGATAACCCCACCGAAGAGCAGGCCAAGATTGGTTGGGCGGGCCACGGCCACTCCATCGTGGAGGTGTCCAAGGTGGGCAATACCGGTGAACTCAAGCGCGAGTTTGGTCCGCTTAACCGCCGCATCACCGCCACGACTGAGTTCACTCTGGTTGGCCCAGCAGCCGGCTCCGAATTTGTGAAGACCTCCGCCGATAAGACCGGCAAGCAGGTCAAGGGCACCCTGAATAACTGCTCCGGCGGCATCACTCCGTGGAACACCATGCTCTCCGGCGAGGAGAACTTTGACCAGTACTTCGCTCACGCCAACCTGGATGACAAGAAGGCACAGGAATCCCTTGAGCGCTTCGGCATGGAAGATGGTGAATCCGAGCGCAAGTGGGAGCGCTTTGATAAGCGCTTCGACGTCTCCAAGGAACCGAATGAGCCCAACCGCTTCGGCTGGATCGTAGAAATTAACCCACTGGACCCGGAGTCCACCCCGGTCAAGCACACCGCGCTTGGACGCTTCAAACACGAGGCCGGCAATATTCACATCGCTTCCGATGGCACCGTCGTGTGCTACTCCGGCGATGACTCCCGCTTCGAGTACATCTACAAGTTCATCTCCACCAAGAAGTACGAAGAAGGCAACATCGAGCACAACCTCAGCATCTTGGACCACGGCGCCTTGTACGTGGCCAAGATGGAAGGCAACTCCCCAGAAGATGAGATCGACGGTTCCGGCGTACTGCCAGAGGACGGTGCCTTCGACGGCGAAGGTAAGTGGATCAAGCTGCTGACCTCCGATACGGAGAACAACAAATTCGAGTCCCACGTCGATGGCATGTCCGCCGAAGAGGTTGCCGTCTACACCCGCGAGGCCGCCGATAAGGTGGGCGCTACCAAGATGGACCGCCCTGAAGATATGCAGGTCCACCCAGACTCTGAGAAGGTCTACGTGGCCCTGACCAATAACTCCTACCGCGGTGCTACCGGCGAAAACGCCAAGAAGAACAAGGAAGATCCGATGGAGTGGGCTCCCGTCAAGGAAAATAAGAACGGTCTGGTCATGGAGGTTGAAGATGACCACGCTGGTGAAAAGTTCACCTGGAATCTCTTCCTGGTCTGTGGCGATCCGAAGGAGGCCAATACCTACTTCGGTGGCTTTGACAAGGAGAAGGTATCCCCAATTTCCTGCCCGGATAACTTGGCCTTTGATAACCACGGCAATATGTGGATTTCCACCGACGGCAACGCGCTCGAGTCCAACGACGGCCTCTACGCCGTAACCACCGAGGGCGATACCCGCGGTGAGCTCAAGTGCTTCCTGACCGTGCCGGCGGGCGCCGAGACCTGCGGCCCCATCGTCACCGATGAGCGCGTGATGGTCAACGTCCAGCACCCAGGCGAAACCGATGACGCCACCTTTGAAAAGCAAACCTCCCACTGGCCAGAGGGCGGCACGTCCACCCCACGCCCAGCAGTGGTTGTGGTGTGGAAGAAGGACGGAAATATCGGCGTCGATAAGAATTAAACGCCACTCGGTTTAAGCACCCACCGCGCGGCCCTCGTTCCTCTCGGAGCAGGGGCCGTGCTTTTCGTCTATCCACTGCGACTGAACTAAGAGGTGTACTCCGACCCGCCTGCCAAATATAAATCTGCCCACCGGTCTCCCCCACAAGCAAATAGATACGTGAGTTATGGCATACTGTCCGCACGTGTGAGACACGCCACCTTCCCGCCTATGAGGAGACACACACTATGAACTCTCTTGTCCTCGCCATTGTCGGCATCGCGATGATGGCCGCCGGCTACCTGCTCTATTCCAAGTTCCTGGGCAAGAACATCTTCCGGTTATCTGAGAACTACACCACCCCAGCGCACCGCCTCAAAGACGGCGTGGATTATGTTCCCACCAATAAATATGTGCTGTGGGGCCACCACTTCACCTCCGTGGCGGGTGCGGCACCGATTATCGGCCCGGCAGTGGCCGTCATTTGGGGCTGGCTCCCGGCATTCCTGTGGGTCACGTTAGGCACCTTCTTCATTGCCGGCATGCACGACTTGGGTGCGCTGTGGGCCTCGCAGCGACACAAGGGTCAGTCGATTGGTACGTTGTCGGGGCGCTACATCGGCAAGCGCGGGCGCAACCTCTTCCTCATCGTAATCTTCTTGCTGCTGCTCATGGTCAATGCCGCGTTCGCCGTGGTGATTTCGAACCTGCTTATTTCCACCCCCTCGGCGGTCATTCCCACGTGGGGTGCCATTGCCGTCGCGCTGCTGATTGGCCAGGCCATCTACCGCCTGAACTGGAACCTGCCGCTGGTCTCCCTCGTGGGCGTGGTGGCGCTGTACTCGCTGATGGTTTTGGGCGACCGCTTCCCGGTCGTGTTGCCGGAGACGGTCCTGGGCATTCCCGCCAACGGCGTGTGGATCATCCTGCTATTTATCTACGCCTTCATCGCCTCGCTGCTGCCGGTGTGGGTGCTGCTCCAGCCGCGCGATTACATCAATGGCCTGCAGCTTTTCGTGGGGCTTATTATCTTGTACGGCTCCTTCCTCATCACCCGTCCGGAGCTCGCCGCCCCAGCCGTGCGTGAGAACGTTCCTGACGGCACCCCGGGGATTTTCCCGCTGCTTTTTGTCACCATCGCCTGCGGCGCCATCTCTGGCTTCCACGGCATCGTGGCCTCGGGTACCTCGTCTAAGCAGATTGATAAGGAAACCGATGTCCGCTTCGTGGGTTACTTCGGCGCTGTGGGCGAGGGATTGCTGGCGCTCGGCACCATCATCGCCACCACCGCTGGCTTTAAGACCCTGGCGAATTGGGAGGAAATCTACGCCGAGTGGAACGCCGGCGGCGTCAATGCCTTCGTGCAAGGCGGCGGCGCGCTGATGAACGAGGGCCTGGGCATTCCCACCTCGCTGTCTGCCACCATCCTGGCGACGATGGCCGTGCTCTTCGCCGCCACCACCATGGACTCCGGCGTGCGCCTGCAGCGCATCGTGGTCCAGGAAATTGGCGAGATCATGGGTATCCGCATCACGGCCCTAGTCTCTACCATCATCGCGGTGGGCCTGGCCTTCGGCCTGACCTTCTCTGCGGGCGCGGACGGCTCCGGCGGCATGACCATCTGGCCGCTCTTCGGTACCACCAACCAGCTCATGGCCAGCCTGTCCTTGGCCATCGTCGTGGTCATCCTCACCCATCTGCGTCGGCCTACCCTGCCGGTTATCATCCCGCTCATCTTCGTCACCATCATGTCGCTGTGGGCAGCGCTGCTACAGCTCAAGTCCCTGTTCGCGGATCAGAACTGGCTGCTCTTCGGCATGGACGTCGTCATCGTCATCGCCTCCATCTGGGTCATCGTGGAGTCGATCGGCGCTATCTCCAACGCACGCAAGGAACCGCCGCTGGAGTGGACCGACGACGATTCCGACGCTCCCCTTCCCCAGCATGCTCGACAAGCTTAAGGCCTTCGGTGCGGGGCTCAACGAGTTCTACCAAGCCCCGTACCGCGCCGTCTTTGCCAAGGCCCAGCAGCAAGAAGATGACCTTTTTATGATGCTGGTGGCCTCGGAGGCGCTCGGCATCCCCAACCCCGCCAGCTACTACACGCTGGAGCTTTTGCCGCTGGTTTACGAAGATTTCCACGCCTGGCACACGCGCATGGGCATGGATAAATCACCCCTGGAGAATATTCAATGCTGCTAGAAACCGCGCCCATCATGTTCTTTGGTGGCAAGGGCGGCGTGGGCAAGACCACCCTCGCCACGGCCACGGCCCTGTCCCTTTCCCCGGACCACAACGTGTTGTTGGTCTCCACGGATCCGGCGCACAACCTGGGGCATATCTTTGATGCCACGCTTTCCGATGCCCCCACTCACCTCACCCCATCCCTCTCCGCCATCGAGCTCGATCCGGCACGGGCCACCGAGGAACACCTCGCGAACGTGGGCGCCTCGATGCGCCGCTTCATGCCGGAGCACCTGCACGGCGAGGTAACAAAGCACCTAGACTTGGCCCGCCAATCCCCCGGCACGCAGGAGGCGGCGCTCTTGGAGCGCATGGCCACCTTGGTCGCAAACGCTAACGAGTATGACTACCTCATCTTCGATACCGCCCCGTCCGGTCACACCTCCCGGCTGATGGCCCTGCCAGAAATCATGGCTGCCTATACCGATGGGCTGCTTGCCCGGCGCGAGAAGTCCGATAAATTCGGCTCATTGGTGCGCGGGATGTCCGCGGAGTCCGGCACCGATAATGATCCGGTGGACCGGCGCAACCAGGAAATCCGCGCCACGCTCTTCCAGCGCCGCGAGCGCTTCGAGCACCTGCGCACTGCGCTGACCTCAAAGAAGACCGTGTTCCACATCGTGCTCACCGCCGAGCGCCTGCCCGTCTTGGAGTCTTCCGAGTTCCACGCGGATCTCACCGGCAATGGCGTGCGGGTGGGCTCCATGCTGGTCAACCGCCGCACGCCCGCGGACCAAGGCGAGTTCTTGGCCTCCCGGCGCGCCGCCGAGGACGAGGCCCTGGCGCTCTTGCACGATAAGCTTCCCGATACCCCATTCCACGAAATCCCCTGGCTTCCAGAAGAGGTGGGAAGCCCCGAAGCCGTGGCGCGGCTGGCGGAGCATCTATAGCGATCTGGAGCGATCTCTAACTGCCCATCCAGCACCCAGCGACCTCGGGTGAGATCGCAGTCTGCTAAAACGGTGAATATGACTTTGCTCACCAATGACTTCCTGTCCCAATTGCGCGAGGAGGCTGCAGCGGACTCCCAGCTGCGCGTCGCGCGCAATGCCATTACCAGCGTAGGGGTGGCCAAGGCGGCCCTCGACCGCGACCGCATTACCGCCCTCTACCCCACCACCGAGGTAAAACTCGATAGCCTCAGCGTCACCGACCAGATGCGCTCCGGGCGCTGCTGGATGTTTGCCGCGCTCAACGTATTCCGCCACCGCGCGGCCAAGGAGCTCAACATCGATGACTTTGAGTTTTCCTTTACCTACCTGCAGTACTTCGACAAACTAGAGCGCGCCAACTTCGCGCTCAACCAGCTGCTGGATCTCACCGAAGACGGCACCGACTGGGATGACCGCGACGTGGCTACTTCCCTCGAGCTCACAGGCGAAGACGGCGGCTGGTGGTCATTTTTCACCAACCTCGTGGACAAGTACGGCGCCGTCCCGGCCGAGGTCATGCCGGAGGTGCACTCGTCCGGCCACACCGACCAGATGAACCGCGATATCGCCACCATCATCCGCCGCGCCGCGCACCGTGCGGTGGAAGGCGAGGGGGATCGCGGGGGCATTATCAAGCAAGCCCGCACCGATATACAACGCGTGCTCGCCATTCACCTGGGCACCCCGCCCGAGGAATTTACGTGGAGCTACCGCACCAAGGACGAGCAATTCTTCCGCGTGCATTCCACCCCGCGCGAGTTTGCGGATAAGTACCTGCCGAAGTTGGACGAGTACGTCGTGCTTGCCGATGCCCCCCGTACCACCAACGACAAGCACCGCTACTACACCAGCGCTGGAGTAAATAACCTCGCCGGTGGACAGGCCGCCGGTTACCTCAACGTCGATGTGGACGAGCTGCGCGCCGCCGCACGCGCCAGCATCGACGCCGGCGAACCGGTGTGGTTTAGCTGCGATGTCTCCCGCCAGTTCTCCTTCCAGAACGCCGTGTGGGACGAAGGCCTCGTTGATACCGATGGCCTCTACGGCATCGATTCCACCATGAGCAAGGAGGAGCGCTTTACCTCCGGCGAATCTGCGCCCACCCACGCGATGGCGCTGACCGGAGTTGATGGTGCACCCCGTGCATGGCGCGTGGAGAACTCCTGGGGCACCAAGCCACCGGGCAAAGACGACGCCGACGAGGTACCCGGCAAGGGCTTTGCCACGATGTCGGATGAATGGTTCGGCGAAAACGTCTTCCACATCGCCGTGCGCAAGAAATTCCTCACTTCCGAGCAGCAACAAGCACTAGAGACCGAGCCCGTTGAGCTTCCCTTCTGGGACCGGATGAACTAAGGAGCATCGAAAAATGAATGAGATTAATCCACAGGAAGTTCACACCACCAACTCCACCCTCACCAGCGAGCCGGCCATCAGGGCGGCGCGGAATGCGGTGGCGCAGGAGGGCATCGATAAGCTGAGCGTCGACCGCGACCTCGTGCGCGAGCTCACCACGGCGACCAGCCACAAGCTCGATAAGTGGGGCGCGGCCAACCAGAAAGCTTCTGGCCGCTGCTGGATTTTTGCAGGCCTGGATTCCCTGCGCGGTGACATCATGGACCGCACCAACATCAAGGATTTCGAGCTTTCGCAGACCCACCTGTACTTCTACGACAAGCTGGAAAAGGCCAATTGGTTCCTCACCGCGGTAGACGAGCTCAAGGAGCGCGATATTACGGACCGCACCTTGACCAAGCTCATGGATGACCCTATTGGCGATGGCGGCCAGTGGTCCATGTTCGTCTCGCTGGTGGAAAAGTACGGCGTGGTGCCCAAGTACGCCATGTCAGAGACCGCATCCTCTGAGTCCAGCGCCATGCTCAACCGCAACCTGCAGACCTTCCTGCGCCGCGCCTCCCACCAGATCCGCGCGGGCAAGTCTGGGGCACAGGAGCAGGCGCTTGCCGATGTCTACCGCATCCTCACCGCCAACCTCGGCCTCCCGCCCACAGAGTTCCAGTGGCAGTACCGCGATAAGGACGATAACTTCCACCGCGAGGGCACCTATACCCCGCAGGACTTCGCCCGCGAGTACCTCCCCAAGGACCTGGGCGAGTATGTCTGCGTGGTCAATGACCCGCGCAATTCCTACGGTGAGCTCTACACCGTGGACTACCTAGGCAACGTCGCCGGTGAAAAGGTCACCTACCTCAACGCCCCGGTTGAGGTATTGCGCGATGCCACCCGCTCTGCCATCGAGGATGGCCAGCCCGTCTGGTTCGGCTGCGATAACAGCCAGCAATCCGATGCCGATAGCGGCGTCTGGGCCAAGCGCCTGCACGATTATGAGGGGCTGTATGGGGTGGAAATGGGCATCGAAAAGCCAGACCGCCTCCGCCTGCACGAGTCCTTGATGACGCATGCGATGGTCTTTACCGGCGCAGATGTTGCCGAGTCCGGCGAGGTCACCCGCTGGCGCGTGGAAAATTCCTGGGGCACCGAGAAGGGCGATAAGGGCTTTTGGACCATGGCCGATGACTGGTTTGACGAGTACGTCTTCGAAATCGCCGTCCACCCGTCCCGCCTGCCTGGGCAATACCAGGAAGCGCTCAAGTCCACCGAGATCACCACCCTGCCGGCGTGGGATCCGATGGGCGCGCTGGCGAACTAACGTGGCGCGGCGCCGGGAGGACCCGCGCCGCGAAAAATCGCATCGCGAAGATTCGTGCCGCGAAGTCTGTAGCGTTCGCCGATGTAGATGCGTGGCGTGAAGCTGCGCTCGTTTGCGTGGCGTGACGCGGTAGCCTCACGCCACGTGGCGGACGTACAGCATGCAGGTAAGGTCGCGGTCCTTATCGATGGAGATTTCCTTCTCCCCCACCCGCTCAAAACCGCGGGAATCGTAGAACTGATAGGTGCAGCCATCGTCGGTGTAGAGGTAAATATCCTTGCCGGGGTGGCGCTCCTCAAAGGCCTCGAGGAGCGCGGTGCCCACACCCTTCACACCCGAGTTTGGGTCAGCGACGAGGAAGCCGATTTCACCATCCACGGTGTTTTCGGCCAAGTAGCTTAACAACATGTCCTCGTTCGCGGCATCGTAGTCACCGCGGTGACCGCCAGGGCGCAGGCTGTTGAAGAGATCCACGGCCTTGACATAGGCCTTGCGCCACCACGGATACGGCAGCGCTGGTTCGCCTTTAATCGATGCCAAAATCACGCCGAGGAAACGCCCATCATCGGCATAGGCTGCCAAGATATCGGTGGCTTGGGCGCGCTCTAAATCCCAAAAATAACGGCCATAGGCACGCTCGAAGCGCGGGTTCTTCACAAACCAATGCAGGTGCATGCCTTCGATGGCAAACTCAATCGCCTTGGGTTCATCGCGCGGATCAAGGTCGCGGATGTGGATTTCGGTCATTAGTCCTCCGGGGATTGGTTTTGCTCGCGCTGCTTTTCTCGCTCGAGCTCGGCCTTAGCCTCGTGCTCTTCAATATTAGTGAAACCAATCCCCAGCGGCAGGCCAACGTTGTCAATTACTCTGACCCCGCCAATGGTGGCAGCGACCAGCAGGCGGGCATCGCCCTCGGCAGGCGGTTCGCCCAGATCGCGGCCGCGCAATTCTAAGTATTCCGGTTCTACTCCGGCGGCTTCTAGGACACCTGCGGCAACCTCGCGGACCTTTTCCGCGCCCGCCTCTGCGGCGTGTGCCCCAGCGGTAAGCGCGGCGGACAGGGCGGCTACGTCCTCGCGCTTATCTTCAGGCACGCGCGTATTGCGCAGGCTCATCACTACGCCATCGGGCATGCGCACGGCGGGAACGCCCTGCACACGAACCCCCAGGTGCAAGTCCTGCACCGCATGATGAATGGCCAAGAGCAGCTCGTAGTCCTTCTCACCGATAAGCACATCGGTGGGCGATAGCGCCATCATCAGCGTGAGGTAAAGGGTGAGTTCGCCAGACAAATCGGGCTCTAAGCCTGCTGGGAAGTCTGCGGCGTCGCGAGGCGAGATTGTAATCCGGCGGCCATGCGGCCAGAGCTTCTCGGGAGTGTAATCCCAAATGACATCCACGCCCTCGGCGCGCAGGAGATCTACGTCCTCGCCGCGAGGCTCTTGGAGAGCCACGACGGTCACCGCGCCACGAATACGGCGGGCCGCTCGCACCAGCGCGATATGCCCTGCATGCACGCCGGTGGTCAGTGGTACGAAGGCCACGGGGCGACCGGTCTTGCGCAGGGCGCTTCCCACCATGCGGATGCGATCGACCTCGCTGACAACGGTGGCTTGTCCCATCTTCAAGCTCATCGGGATTCCTCCTGCAAGGCCCACATTTCTAATTCGGTGCGGTCTTCTACTTCGCCTAAGCGCCGAGCGGTTTCTAAGTAGTGGCGGCGCATTCCGGGATCCGTGGCCCCGCGATAGGCCGCAATGATGTCCTCTGAATCGATGTCGAATTCGGACGGTGGAATCTCATCGAACTCGGCAAAGAAATTGGCTTCAACGGCAGCTGCTAGATGCAGGCGGCTAAGCATTTCTATGTAGTAGGAGCGGGCGGCGAAGGCGGGACGCTCGGCATCGGAAAGCGGCACTGCGTGCGCCCGGAATTCGCTCAATACGAAGTCAGCAATGCTCTCACCCAGCTCATCCAGCGTGGATACTGCCCAGCGCCCGCCTGCCATGGGCGCTATTGCCGCCACGATGCAACCGTGAGTCTCCAGCGGATCGAGGCCTTGCACGCCCCGCGACAGGCAGGTATGGAAAGCGATCAGGCCCTTGTGCACGTGGTCCTCGACAAGCTCTACAGCAGCATCCAACCGTGTCTCACCCACCGCTAGAATCAACGCCTGGAAGGAGCCAAGCTCGGCCGGATCATCAAGCATCTCCACGGTATGGCCAGCGCGCTCCATGGCATTGGCTAGGGAAATCCCGGCGAGGCTGCGCCCGAAAAGGGCAACACGCATGCGCGGTGGACGCATTTATTTATCCTTCTTCATCTGTGCCAGAAGCTCCGAGACGGACACGGAACCATCGCGCTGTTCATCGCTGCGGCGGCGACCACGGGTCTGCTGCTGGCGGCGCGTGGCCGCTTGCTTCTGCTCAGCAGCCACGTGGTGTCCCGAGCCCTTGTATTCCTCGCGCGCATCCTTGCCGGTGGTCTGCTGCGGGATGTTCTGGGTCACCGCATCGGAAGCCTGCTCAGCTGCGGTATCAGCCTCTGGCTTGCGGTGGCTACCGCGGGCGCCAGAGTGCGCCGCGCTGCCGGTTCCCGCGTGCTGGGAGCCTTGGCGCTTGATGTCAGAATCTCCGCCCGAATCCCAGCGTACGGCCTGGAAGCTGCCGGTATCGAAGGAAACGTCCTTTGGCTTCTGGTCCGCGCTGGCTGGCATGGGGGCATCGGCAAGCTGCTCGGTCCGGGAAGAGCTACGCTGCGCGCGGGTGTTTTCGCTGATGATGTCATTGAGCGGGTTGGAGTCCGCGTGCGCGCCGGAGGGTTGATTGCCTAGGCGGCCAGCGATGGCATCGGCAGACGGCGCACCGGAAGACGCCTGCTCAAAGTCGACGTTTTCTTCCCTGCGGTGGGACGCCGCGGCGGTCTGTGCCTCCAGCTCCATGATGCGGCGTGCCTCCGCGTGCAAGGCGGCGGGCTCGTAGGTGAACTCGTGGCCGGACAAGTCCTCAATCTGCTTCCGGATAGAGGCCAGCTCGGTGCGAATCTCATCGAGGATCTGCTGATCCGGCAGCTCCTTGCCCTCGGCTGCGCGGGCCTGCTTGAGCTCCGCGCGGTGGGCGCGCTCCTGCAGCTCCAGCTTGGTCACGGATTCCTCGGCCTGGCGGCGGTAGCGCATCACCAAGAAAAAGCCCACCACCGCGGCCCACAAGGCGGCGATGAGCGCAATCTTGAGCGCCGCTGCCGAGCCGGAAATGAGCATGACGATGCTGGCGATAACGGCCAAGATGACGAGGGCGATAATCCCAATTTGTCCCCAATCCGGCGAGGACGACGAATTTTTGGAAGAAGAGCGCGGCTGAGTCATGCTCCCTAATGTACCGCTTGAAGCCCGTCCGGTGGCGGCGGGGTCTCGCAGTGTCGCTCCAATCGCAGGCCAGCCGCGGACATGACGATGCCGCCAATCGCGGATGCGAGCACTCCCACCAGATCATTGGAAGCCGCGACAAGGGTGCCCGCATTCGGGATGACGTAGACCGCCACCCCTGCATAGAGCCCGCCGACGATCGCACCCGTCCACGCCGAGGCCTTGCCCACCAGCATATACTGCGCGATGGTCATGGGATTAAGCTGCGAGTTATCCAACCCGATGCCGTGATCCTCATCGGTGGCCTTATCTACCTTCCAGGTAAGCCCCAAACACACCACCACCATGAGCCACAGCGTGGCTGAGACCGTGACTGGGATGGCCATCATGGAGCCATAAAAGCGCGTGGTGAGGATGGCCGCCGCGGCGGCCATGAATACCCCTACGCCGATAAGCGCACCGAACGAGGTTCGTTTCATAACTCCTCCATCAGGCCCAAGCGGTGGATATCGGCGGTCTCCTGCGGGTTCAATGCGGCAACCAGCGCGGAGACATCCTGTCCCTTCAACTTAGCAGCGCCATCGGCGGCTAACCAGGGAATAAGCACGAATGCGCGCTCGTGGGCAAAGGGGTGTGGGACGGTAAGTTCCGGATCGGAGGAGCTGTAGCCCTCAATATCGACGATGTCCACATCCAGGGTGCGTGGGCCCCAGTGGCGCACGCGCACGCGCTCTGCGGCTTCCTCCAGCTTCTGGCCGCGCCGTAAGAGCTCCAGCGGGCTCTCTTGGACGTCCACGATGAGCACCGCATTCAAAAATTCATCCTGGTCCGTTACTCCCCACGGCGGGGTGGCATAGACGGGCGAGGCCGCCACGATGTCCTCACGGAACTCCGTAAACACCGTCCGCAAAAGCTCCACGCGGTCATCCATATTGGAGCCGATGGATAGTACCGCGCGCATTACTTACTCCCGGGGTTCGTGCCGGGGCGCTGCGCGTCGGCTCCCTTCGGAGTCCCCTCCTGCGAGGCGAGCCGTGGGGCACCGGTGCGCGCGTGCTTGCGGGAGCGGCGGGCGACGACGGCGACATCGGCAAAAGTGCGCGGTATCGGCGCCTTAGGTTTGTGCACGGTCACTTCCACCGCGTGCAGGTCTGCAAAAGAATCCATGATGGTATCGGCCACCTCGCTAGCGACGGTCTCGATGAGGTCGCGGGAGGGGCCTTCGACGATGCTGGCGGCGACATCGGCAAGCTCTGCGTAATTGATGGTTTTGGTCAGATCATCGTGAGCTGCGGCCTCAGCAAACTCGGACCAGCAGGTGATATCGACGATGAAGGGCTGGCCGGTGCGCTTCTCCTCCTCAAAGACGCCGTGGTAGCCAAAGCATTCCAGGCCGGTTAATTCGATGCGATCTGCCATGGTTAATTCCTTTCCGTACCCATCGCGGTAGAGGTCACTGAGCCAGTGCCGGTGGCGGCATTGCGGTAGCTGCCGGTGGCATTGGCGCCGCCCACATAGGACTTGCCGGCGTTCCACGCGGCGGCCACGTCGACGGCATCGCGGGATACGCCCACCTCGTGCACGCGCACGCCCCACGCACCCATCTGGGCGGAGATGGCGGTCACGGCGGCGGTGGCGGGATCAGCAAGCAGCGGGCTGGCCTCTACCCCGCGGTCTTCCCGGATGGCAGCGAGGAAGCGCTTGCGCGAGGCGCCCACCAAGATGGGGAACTCGCCATCTAGAAACTCGGGCAGGGCCTTAAGCAGCGCCCAGTTATCCTGCGGGCTCTTGGCAAAGCCGAGGCCCGGATCCAGCACGATATTTTCCTTTTTCACGCCCGCATCCAGGGCGTTATTGCTCAGGCGGGCGAGGGTCTCGTGCACATCGCGGACCACATCGCCGCCGTGATCCGCCGTGCCCGCCGCGGATCCGAACGCGCCTTCCTGCAGCGTGCGCCAGTGCATGAGGCAGACGGGCACGCCGGCATCGGCCATGGCGGCATACATTTCAGGATCGGCGAGGCCGCCAGAGACATCATTAATCATGTCCACCCCAGCCGCGGCCGCAGCGGTGGCAACCGAGGCGCGCATCGTATCCACCGAGGTGCGAATGCCCTGCTCGTGCAGCGCCCGGATGACCGGGACCA
The DNA here is from genome assembly GCF_040225815.1 of Corynebacterium sp. KPL2895. Lineage (NCBI taxonomy): Bacteria > Bacillati > Actinomycetota > Actinomycetes > Mycobacteriales > Corynebacteriaceae > Corynebacterium > Corynebacterium sp. KPL2895. Next base: position 19,978 of record NZ_JBEHFY010000004.1, on the reverse strand, counting down.
CGCGGTCGGCTTCTTCCTGCGCCTCCACACGCACCGCGCCCGGGCGGGTGGATTCGCCGCCCACATCGATCATGTCCGCGCCCTGTTCCACCAGCTCGCGGGCATGAGTGGTGGCGGCGTCAAAGTCGAGCCACCGCCCGCCATCGGAAAAGGAATCCTTCGTAACATTCACGATGCCCATGACGAGCGTGCGCTTCGCGATGGTCAATTCTCCAACTGAGGAAGCCGGGTGCACTGCGTTCTCCTTTTCGCTCGACAAACTCGACTGCGTACGCGCTACGTACGGATGAAGCTCAACACTTCCGCGCGCGAGGCCGCGTTATTTTTGAACCCGCCGCGCACCGCGGAGGTCGTTGTGGTCGCGCCCGGCTTGCGGATGCCGCGCATGGCCATGCACAAGTGCTCGCACTCGATGACGACGATGACGGATTGGGCCTCGAGGACATCCACGAGGGCATCGGCAATCTGCTGGGTCAGGCGCTCCTGGACCTGCGGGCGCTTGGCGTACATATCCGCCAGGCGAGCCAGCTTGCTCAGCCCGGTGACGTGTCCGTCCTTGCCGGGGATATAACCAATATGCGCCACCCCATAAAACGGCACGAGGTGGTGCTCGCAGGTGGAATAGATGGGAATATCGCGCACCAAGACCAGTTCCTGATGATCCTCGGCGAAGGTCTTGTGCAGCACCTCCGTCGGATCCTCGTGCAGGCCGGCGAATACCTCGCGGTAGGCGCGGGCCACACGTGCCGGGGTTTCGCGCAGGCCTTCGCGGTCAGGGTCCTCGCCCACGGCAAGGAGCAGCTCGCGAACGGCCGCCTCCGCCCGCTCCTGGTCATACGGCGCGTGGGCGGGCACCTGCTGGTTATCAGTGTGATTCTCAGACATGCACGTACTTCTTACTCTTTATCATCGCGCGACTTTTCCGCATCGCGCGCGTAGGGATTATCGCGGTGGGAAGACTCATTCCAGCCTGGGGTGAACCATTGGCTGGTTTCTCCCTCTGGCTTGTGGTGCTTGCCCCTGCTTTCCGATGCCGAATCCGATCGCCCTTCCCCGCCGTCGCGCTCCCCGCGGTCGTTGCGGACGTGGTCGCTCCGGTCGGCGCGGTCGCCGCGCTCGCTCTGGTCCGCGCGGTCGTTCTGGTTGTTTCGGCCGCTGCGGCCATCGCTGCGGCCGCTGCGGTTCTCGGAATCGCTGCCTGCGCCGTGCAGCTCGCGCACTGTTTCGGGGTTCACGTAGTCGCCAGCGTGCTGGCCAAAGTTAAAGCCAACCTCGCCCTTGAGCTCTTCGCCGGCGAGGCGGCGCTCGCGGGCGGCCCGGGAGGCATCGAGAAGCGTCATGCGTTTAGGAAGCTCCTCGCCGCGCTCCTTGGCCAGCTCGACCGGCGTCTTGACCGGTGCGTAACCAATCTGGCGCGGGAAACGATCGTCTTCGCCGGGGAAGACATCATAGGCATCGCGCGGCACGATGCCGTCGAAGATGCTCTCCAGATCCGGCCGGCGCAGGGTCTCCTTCTCAAGGAGAGCCTCGGCCAGCTTGTCCAGGAACTCGCGGTTGGTGCGCAGGATGTCGTAGGCCTGCTCGTGCGCGCGCTCGAGGAGGTAGCGCATCTGCTCGTCGATCTTGGCGGCAACGTCATCCGAGTAATCGATGGAGCCGCCGCCCCCGCCCATCTGGCTGAATGGATCGCCCTGCTCCTGGCCGTACTTGACGGTGCCCAGGTCGGGCGAAAAGCCATATTCGGTCAGCATCGCGCGGGCGATCTTGGTGGCGTTCTCGATATCGGAGGACGCACCCGTGGTGGGAGCACCGAAGACCAATTCCTCGGCGGCGCGGCCGCCCATGGCAAAGACCAAGCGGGAAAACAGCTCATCGCGGGTGTACATGCCCTTGTCGTCTTCCTGCGAGGTCATGGCGTGGCCACCGGTGCGACCGCGGGCCAGGATGGTGACCTTGTACACGCGCTCGATATCCTTCAACGCCCACGCGGACAGCGTGTGGCCACCCTCGTGGTAGGCGGTGACCTTCTTCTCGTGTTCGGAGATGATCTTGCCCTGGCGCCGTGGACCGCCCACCACACGGTCGGTGGCCTCTTCCAGCGCGTCATAGGTAATGACATTGCCGCCGATGCGGGCGGTGAGAAGCGCGGCCTCGTTAAGCACATTGGCAAGGTCTGCACCGGACATGCCGGCGGTACGCTTGGCCAGCTGCGCCACATCGACCTCTTCTGCCAAAGGCTTGTCCTTGGCGTGCACGCGCAGGATCTGCTCGCGGCCGGCCAGGTCCGGGTTGGTGACCGGAATCTGGCGGTCGAAACGGCCCGGGCGCAGCAACGCCGGGTCCAAAATATCGGGGCGGTTGGTGGCCGCGATGAGGATAACGCCCTCGCGGTCGCCAAAGCCGTCCATCTCAACCAGCAGCTGGTTCAGGGTCTGCTCGCGCTCATCATGTCCGCCGCCGGTACCGGATCCGCGCTGGCGGCCCACGGCGTCGATCTCGTCCACGAAGATGATGCACGGGCTGTGCTCCTTGGCCTGCTTGAACAGGTCGCGCACGCGGGAGGCACCGACACCGACGAACATCTCCACGAAGTCCGAACCGGAGATGGAATAAAACGGCACACCGGCCTCTCCCGCAACGGCGCGGGCCAACAGGGTCTTACCGGTACCCGGAGGGCCATAAAGCAGCACGCCGCGCGGAATCTTTGCACCTAAGTCGTGGTAGCGGGTCGGATCTTCCAGGAAGTCCTTGATTTCCTGCAGCTCATCCACGGCTTCATCGGCGCCGGCAACGTCCTCGAAGGTATTGGTCGGCATATCCTTGGTCAGCTCCTTGGCCTTGGAGCCGCCGATGCCGAACATGCCGCCGGCGCCCTGCTGCATGCGGGACATGAGCCAGAACAGCAGGCCAAAGAGGATGACCATCGGCAGCAGGAAGCTGAGCATGGAGCCCAAGAAGGAATCCTGGGTGACGTTGGTCTGATACTTCTCCGCCCCCGAATCCTTGACCGCATCAAAGACCTGCTCGGAGGCGCGTGCGGGGTACTGAGACACGATCTCTTCAACGCCCTCGCGCTCTTCTACCGTGATTTCGTCCTTGAGCTTGATGCGCAGGCGCTGCTCGCGGTCATCAATTTCTACCTCGTCAACGTTTTTATCCTGCAGCTGTTTTAGGGCCACGGAGGTATCCGCGTCCACGTATCCGCGGGTCTCGTTGCTAAAGAACGTAAAGGCATACAGCGCTACGAGGATCAGCGCCGCAATGCCGCCGTAGCGAAGGAGTTTATTGTTTTTCATTACTGCGCGATTTTAGTTGGTGGTATAGACATCAGGGTGAAGGGTGCCCACAAAGGGCAGGTCGCGGTAGCGTTCCGCGTAGTCAAGGCCATAGCCAATGACGAACTCATTGGGGATATCAAAGCCCACATCGAGCAGATCGATCTGCGCCTTTACCACTTCCGGCTTGCGCAACAAGGTCACCACATTGAGCGACTTCGGGTTGCGCCCCCGCAGGTTGCGAATGAGCCAGGATAGCGTCAGGCCCGAGTCGATGATGTCCTCCACAATGACCACATCGCGCCCGGCAATATCGCGGTCCAAGTCCTTCAAGATGCGCACCACCCCAGAAGAAGACGTGGAGGCGCCGTACGAGGAGACGGCCATAAACTCCAGCTCCGAGGGGATGGATAGCTTGCGCGCGAAGTCCGTCAGGAAAAAGGCCGCACCCTTTAATACGCAGACCAAAAGCAGGTCTTGCTCAGCGTCGGCATATTTCTCAGACACCGCATCCGCCAGCTGCTGGACGCGGTCTTTGATTTCCTCTTCCGTGATGAGGATTGCTTCTACATCGTCTCCGTAGCGGTTTGCGGGGACGGCGAAGTCTTTCTTGTCGTGCACGTGTGCGCTCCTTTAATGACCAGACAATAGTGCCAGTTTGCCACCTATACGTGCTACTTCCAACCTCTGCCCCGCCTGCCGCGCCGAACTCACAGCCACCGGCCCTTGTCCGTGCCAGTTGGTACACAGCTTGCCGATGCCCCCGATCCCCTCCCTCGTCACCTTCACTCCCCGCTCGATGAGCCAGGCTGCAATAGCGCGTCGGCGCCGCGGCTCCGGCAGCGCGGCCAATTCCGCACAGTCCGCGGTGGCCGGCGTGGCGAGGTATTCTTCATCGCGCGCGGTATCCATCGCCGCCTGCGCCAACGCCGGTACCGCATCACCGCCGATAACCCGCGACAACTCTGGGATGATCTCCCGGCGCAGCGCTACCCGCCGAAAATCCGTATCCGCGTTCTGCGGGTCCTGCCACACGTCCAGCCCCAGCTCCGCGCACGCACCCTCCGTATCGGCACGGCGCACTTGAAGGAATGGCCGCACCACGCGCGCGCCTTCCACTATTGCCCGCTCCGGCATGCCGGCCACCCGCCCGCGCAGAGCGCCAAGAAGGAGCGTTTCCGCCTGGTCATCGGCCGTATGCGCCACGGCAATCTCCAGCGGCCCTTCTCCCCCGCGTGCGGCCGCGGACATCGCTCGGTAGCGCTCTTGCCGAGCCACCGCTTCCAGCGAATTCCCCCCTTTGTCCGGCACTTGCACTGCGAGCACTCGTGCCCGCGCACCCAAACTCTCTGCTTGCCGAGCGGCCTTCTCTGCCTGCTCACGCGAACCGTCTTGCAAGCCGTGATCCACGCATAATGCGATTACGTCGTGGCCCTCCGCGATCATCGCCGCGCACAGCGCTAAAGAATCCGCGCCGCCGGATAGCCCCACCGCCACGGCGTGGCCCATCTTCGCCGCGCGGACCGCTCGCCGGCAGCTCAAAAAGTGCGGCGAGACCCGCGGCCAAAACGGCGTTACTCCAGGCTGTGGACTCATTTAGAACTCGTGCAGCGCCGCGGCAAGGCCATCTTGGGCCGCACGCGCCGCCATAATCTCGCCATCATTGACCAAGAACGCAAAGGAATACACGCGCCCGGATTGGCCCTGCGCGGTGCCCGCCAGCGCGGATACCCCCGTCAACGTGCCGGTCTTCGCGCGGACAAATCCGCGCGCCGCTGACTCCCCGTAGCGCTCGTGCAGCGTTCCGTCTCCTCCTGCGACCGGCAGATACGCCGCCAAGGGGCGCAGCTGCGGATCCTCGACCGCGCCGTTAACAATCTCCGCCAGCACGCTCGCGCTCAACCGGTTATCTACAGAAAGGCCCGAGTTGTCCTTGATATCCACGCCGCTGACATCGAACCCGTGCTCGCGCAGCACGTCCAGCGTGGCTTGGGTACCTGCTTGGAAGCTGGGGTTTTTGCCGCGGGCATCGGCAAGCTCGCGGGCAATAGCCTCCGCCATGACGTTATCGGAATGCCGCACCATCTCCAGCGCGCGCTCGCCTAGGGGATCCGACTCAACGCTGGCCAGCTGCTCTGTGCCTTCCGTCACCGTGCCGGGGGCGAATTTATCCGTGCCCAGGCGTTTGGCCAGCTCGCCCGCAACATCGAGGGCCGGGGTGTGGCTGCGCGGCACATCGCCCTCCGTAGCGCCCATGCGCCCGCCGTACAACATGGCCGGCTCCATGGGCGCGACGAAACCCTCGTCGACGTTTTCCGGATCCCAGCCCGGCGCCTGCGGCTCGCCCGCCCACGCGGAGGTATCGATGTACACGCCCGCCACCTGGGTGCCGGTCTTTTTAATCTGATCCGCCAGGTCATCGAGCTGCTCGTTGGTCATCCAGACATCGCCAGCCGCCTTGATCACCACATTGTTCGGGTCCTTGCCGCGGTAGACCTTGGTAGTAATCCGCTTCGACTCATCCAGGGCCAGCGTTGCCGCGGCGGTGGTCAGCACCTTCGTCGACGAAGCCGGGGTCAGCGCCTTATCCTCATCACTCTCCCAGACCACCGTGCCGGTCTCACTATCGATTACCTGCCCGCCAAAGGTAGCCAAATCCTCGCTCTTGCCCAGCTCATCGAGCTTTGCGCTGAGCGCCGCAAAGTCCACGTCCTGCGCCTTAGCCGGCTGCAGGGGATTTTCCGGGGCCTGCACCGTTTCGGCCTCGCCATGCGAAAGATCGCCGTACTCGCGCTGGATGCTAACCCCCAGCGCAGCCGTACCCCCGACCGCCGCCGTGACCACCAGCGCGGTTACTGACCACCAAACCTTCTTAGCTTTCATCGCCACTAACCCTAGCGCGGATGGGCGACGCGCTAGACTATTGACAGTAATTAATACCCAATCCCACATGGAGGACACCACTGTGAGCGTTGAAGTAACCATTGAAATCCCAAAGGGCTCCCGCAATAAGTACGAGGTGGACCACGAGTCCGGCAAGGTCTACCTAGACCGCTACTTGTTCACCCCAATGGCCTACCCCGCCGACTACGGCTTCATCGACCACACGCTTGGCGAAGACGGCGATCCCCTCGACGCCCTCGTCATCCTCCCCGAGCCCGTTTTCCCCGGTGTCATCGTTGAGGCCCGCATCGTCGGCGTGTTCAAGATGACCGATGAGGCCGGCGACGACGACAAGCTGCTCGCCGTCATCGATGACCCGCGCTGGGAGCGCTACCAGGACATCGACGATGTGGAACAGCACATCAAGGACGAAATCGAGCACTTCTTCGTCCACTACAAGGACCTCGAGCCCAACAAGGAAGTTTCCGGCTCCGGCTGGGGCGACAAGGCCGAGGCCGAGAAGATTCTGGAAGAGGCCAAGGCTCGCCTGAAGTAGGCTACTGGGTTTCGGGGGCTGCGGGGATTTGGTCGCGGGTTTTTCGCGGCAAAGAAGCCTGCTGTGGCGCCCAAGTGACCCTTTTGGCGCCCAGCTGATGCGTTTTTGCAAATAGGCCACGGAAACCGTGGGGTTTGCGGCCACTATTTGTTAAAACGCATCAAACACGGGCCCAAACACCAGCAGCCCGCCGCAAAACACGCCAACAAACCGCCAAAACGGGCCACACAACCTTCGTTTCGGGGGATCGAGGGATACGAATGGAGATTTTTCGGGGGAAAAGTGCCGCTCAACAAGCGGTACGCCAAGGGGCCGTCCGGATTGCGAACGGCTTCTGCCTGTCAGAGGAGCCGACGCCGAACCAGCTCGCGCGCATCATGAGCGAGCAATGGCCGGATTGCGCGCTCGACGGCTACTCGGCCGCACTCAAGCACGTCGAAAAGCCGCTGCGCTTTCCGCTGGAGTTCCTGCGCAGCTCATCACTGCCGTCGAGTAAGTACTTCACTTCGCGCCGCGCCCGGCCGAAGGGCGCGTTGACCTGGGACGGCGTCACCGTGTGCAATCCGCTACAGGCGGTCGAGGCGATGCCGGAGGATGATGCGGTCGCTTTTCTCGAGGACTTCTACTCCGGCAAGGACGGACTCCAACGGCTAGAGCTGAATAAGCTGGACTACCAGCGGTTTCCGCGGCCGGTAAAGCGTGCGTTGGACAGGGCGATCATCGGCACGGATAGCGTGCCGGAGCGCCAGTTAACGCGCTCCCTCGCGCCGCACTTCACGGTCCAGAACAACATAAAAATAGGCCCCTACCACTGGGATCTGGTGATTAAGGAGCACAAGATTGCCATCGAGGTCGATGGCTACGCCTACCACCGGGGCGAAAACCGCCGCCAGTTTGAGTTGGACAGGCACAAGCTTAACGATGCCGTCCATCGCGGCTGGAAGCCCCTCCACTTCACCGCGACGACGATTGACCACTACCCGGATTTCGTGGTGCAGCAAGTAATGGCCACGGCAAAGAATAAGCGCCCCTTTGCGCGGCCGCCGTGGCAGTGGCACCGCTTGTGGCGGCATGAAGGCGCGCGGCGTTAGAGCAAGGCCCGGCGCAACAGCTGACCGGCGCAAGGCCCAGCGCAGCCACCGGAAACCGGCTATTCCTTGCGGCGGCCGCTGCGGAGAACGTGGCCGCGCAGGGGCTCGACGAGCGCGATGGCGAGGAAGGTCACCGCCCAGCCCACGGCGAGGAAGCTGAAGGAAATGAGGAGCCTCCCGGCGAGGTCGACGCCTTCGTCCCAGACGATGCTCAAGAACATTATGCCGGCGATGCCGGCACCGAAGAGGAAACCGAAGATACTGAGCGCGACGATGGGTCCCATCACGGCGAGGGTGTTCGTGCGGAATTGGAAGCGGCGCGGCACGCCCATCAGGTCGAGGGAGCGGATGAGTTCTTTGTCCTCGAAGGCTGATGATACTTGGCCGAGGAAGATGGACATGCTGGTCAGCGCGAAGCCGAAGAGCAAGGTCAGGACGACCCCGGTGGAGACGTCTCGGAACACGATGCCCGTTTCTTGTTCTTCTTTCATCGCGGTGGCAAGCGCATCGGTGCCATTGGGCGAGCCCATCAGGAAGCCGGCGAGGAAGCCGAAGAAGCCGATGGCCGCGCTTTGCCGCCAGGCGCGGCGGGCGTTGGCGCCCACGCGCTGGCAGGCTACGAGGTGTGCGGTGCCCGGGAGCAAAGCCAAAAGGCGCGCGCCGATTTGCAGGAGGTAGGGCGCGACCAGGTTGATGCTCATGATCACCGCGAAGAGCGGGACGGCCATGGAGATTTCGGGTGGGCCGGATTGGCCTTTGAGCAGGACACCGCCGACGGTGACGATGAGGAGGAAGGCGATGAGGCGCCACCATCGGAAAGCGGCGGGCATCTGGCGTTTAGCCACGCCGAGGGGGCTGACGCGCACGCGCCACATGCCAGCAAGGGCCGCGGCGAGGGCGAGGAGGAAAAGGACTGCGGCCACCGCGAGGTATCCCCACCAGGGCAAGATGATTTCCTCGAAGGCGACGGGGCGGTCCTGGAATTTCACGTGCGCGAAGACGGGGGCGATGAGCACGCTGATGAGCCAGCCCAGCACGATGCCGATGAGGGCTTGGATGCCGGTCTCCACGGCGGCCATGCGCTCGACCTGGTGGGAGCTTAGGCCCAAAAGGCGGAGGGTGGACAGGCGCTGTTCCCGGCCGGAGGCGCCGAGGACGGCGGCCTGCGCGGTCAGGTTGAAGAGTGCGGGAACGATGAAGGCGCAGGCCATGAGCGCGAGGACGAACCAGGGCATGAAGTAGTTTTCCGGGTTTTCGCCGGCGGCGGCGCGCAGGGCGGGCACGGCGTCTTCTGGGTGATGAACGCGCTGCCAGAACATCCAGGTGCCGCCGGCGACGAGAAAGGCGATGGCAGAACCCAGCGTCAGGCTCACGATGGCCAGCACGCTGACAATGCCCGCACCGGAGCGGGCGCGGACGGATTCGCGTTGGAGGCTGAGGACTAGGGTCGCGGTATTCATGGCTGCACCCCCAGGCGGCGGTCATCGTGGATGATGCCGTCGCGGATTTCCACGCGGCGCTGCATCCAGTCCGCCACCTTGGGGTCATGGGTGACCATGACCAGGCTGGCGCCGGATTGGCGCACGGTGGTGGTCAGCATCTGCATGACCTCGTGGCCGGTGGCTTGGTCGAGGGCGCCGGTGGGCTCATCGGCAAAGACGACGCCGGGGTTGGCCACGAGGGAGCGGGCGATGGTCACGCGCTGGGCTTGGCCGCCGGAGACTTGGGCGGGGCGGCGCTCCGCGAGATCGCCGAGCCCCAGCTGGTCGAGCAGTGACAGCGCCTTCGAACGGGCCGCGCGCCGGCCCATGCCGTTGAGCATCGCGGGCAGCGCCACATTGTCCAGGTTGGTCAGTTCCGGCAAAAGCTGGCCGTCTTGGAAGACGAAGCCGAAGTGGCGGAGGCGGGTGCGGGAGCGGGCGGCATCGGAAAGCGTGGAGATGTCCGCGTCGCCGAAGCGCACGGTGCCGTCGGTGGGCGTGAGCACGCCGGACATGCAGTGCAGCAGCGTGGATTTGCCGGAGCCGGAGGGCCCCATGATCGCGACGAGCTCGCCTGGGGTGATGTCCAGGGTAATGCCGGCTAGCACGGGGCCGCCGCCAAAATCCTTCGTGATGTCGTGGAGGGAAAGTGTCTGTGTCATGCTGTTCATTTCACCGTGCCGGGCGCGCTATTCCTACAGCGCTAAGGATACTTTCCGGGTAGTGCTAGCTTCACCCCTGCCCGGGGCGCGCGATTAGGCTTGGGGGCGTGTTTTTCAGCAAGAAGCAGGCCACCAGCAATGAGGAGCGGCAGGCGCGGGTCATCGCGGAGCTGACGGCTTCGCGCCGCGCGATTGCGGATGCCTACGAGGTAGAGCGCGCCCGCATCGAGCGGGACCTGCACGATGGCGCGCAGCAATATTTGGTGGCGGCAAGCATGAAGCTCGGTGAAGCCCTGCTGGATGCCACCGGCGCCGAGGCCGAGCTGCTCACCGCCGCGAAGCAGGACGTGGATCGCGGCCTGCGTTCGCTGCGCGCGACGGTGCACGGGATTCACCCGCAGGTCCTCCAGGATCACGGTTTGGTGGCCGCGCTTGCCGATGCCGCCTCCGCCCACGGCCCCCACGTCAGCGTCTACGCCCCACACCCGTTGCCGCGGCTTTCCGCCAGCGTGCTGGCCTGCGGTTATTTCTTCGGCACCGAGGCGCTGACCAATGCCGCGAAACATGCACCGAGCGCGCCGGTCTCGGTGCTCATCACCTCGGATGCGGCCCTGCGTATTTCGGTGGTGGATGAGGGCCCGGGAGGGGCGCGGATGGAGCCGGGGCGCGGGCTTGCCGGCATGTCCGAGCGGCTGGCGGCTTTTGGCGGGGAGATGTCGCTGTCCTCGCCGGAGGGAGGTCCGACGCGGGTAAGGTGCACGATTCCGCTCCTTTTGGAGCGCGGGCAGACGGGAGTATCAGCATGAGTGGATTGAGGATTGTGATTGCGGATGACTCCGCGATCCTGCGCGAGGGCCTTGCCGGGCTCTTGGAGCGCCGCGGCCACGAGATTGTGGGCAGGGCGGGGACGGCGGTGGAGCTGGAGGGAGTCATCGGCAAGCTGAGTGCCCAGTTGCCGGATGTGGTGATTACGGATGTGCGCATGCCGCCGGAGATGGGCGATGATGGACTGAAGGCGGCGGTGGCACTGCGCCGCGCTTATCCGGGCCTGCCGGTGATGGTGTTATCGCAGTACGTGGCACCGGCGTATGCGGTAGCACTTTTTGATTCCCCGGATGCGGGCACCGGGTACCTGCTCAAGGATCGCGTCTCTGAGGTGCGCGATTTCCTGGCCAGCCTGGAAGTGGTGGCCCAGGGCGGCACGGTCATCGATCCGACGGTGGCGCAGGCACTCATGCGCTCCGGGCGCAGCGGGTTGGGCGAGCTCAGCCCGCGCGAGCGCGAGGTCCTGGAGCTGATGTCACGCGGGAAATCCAATAAGGACATCGCCGCCGAGCTGGTGCTCTCGAATGCTGCGGTGGCCAAGCACGTCTCCAATATCTTTACCAAGCTGCGCCTGGACCCCAGCGAGGATAACCGCCGCGTAAAGGCGATTTTGCAGTACCTGTCCGCGGCCACCTACGGCGGCTAGCGCGCGGCACGTAGACTGCGGGGTATGAAAAACGTACAACCCACCGAAGTTCCAGCAGGCGCGCAGCTTATCGATGTGCGCGAAAACGACGAATGGGCCACCGTGCACGCGCAGGGTGCGACCCATATTCCGATGAGTGAGATAACGGGTCGCATCCAGGAAATCGACCCGGACCGCGATATTTATGTGATTTGCCACCTAGGCGGGCGCAGCGCGCAGGTGTGCCAATATTTGGAGAACTCCCTGGGCTGGGATGTTATTAACGTCGAGGGCGGCACCAACCAGTGGGAGGCGGATGGCCTGCCCGTCGTCCGCGATTAATTGGCCTTTACCCATCTTTTGAGATTATGATGATGGTATGGCTTCCACTAATAATTCTGGCATACCAACCTCCCTGCTCGAATCCCCATCCTTCCAGCTAGAGCGCCTGCGCCGTCGCACCCGCGATGGCGTCGAGGTAGCTCTGCAGACCAAGCAGACCACCATCCGCGAGTTCTGGGTGCTCACCTGCCTCGTGGAGGCGGATGCCGCCTCCCAGTCCTTCCTGTCTGATACCTTGGCCATCGACGCCTCCGACATGGTGCGGCTTATTGATGCCCTCGAGGAGCGCGGCTGGGCCAAGCGCGAGCGCGACCCCAAGGACCGCCGCCGCCAAATCGTGGCCTGCACCAAGAAGGGCACCAAGACCTACAAGGACTTGGCGGAGCTCGTCGCCAATGCCGAGGATGACGCGCTCGACGTATCCACCAATAAGCAGCTCAAGCACCTGCGCAAGCTGGCCAAGGCCATCATCGCCGCGGACGAGGACGAGGCATAAGGATGGACGAACCCGAAGAGTGTAGTAGTCCTAATTTAGATCTTCCCAGCGTCCCGCAACAGTTTCTCTTGCGCGATTTGGCCCCGCGCCCGCGCACGTTGTGGGACATTATTACCACCACGGCTGAGATCCATCCGGAAGCCGCCGCGCTTGACGATGGCGAGATCATCACCTACGCCGAACTCGTCCACGAGGTCCAACTGTGGGCCGCAGAGCTGCACGTCAATGGCGTGCGCCGGGGCGATCGCATCGGCATCCGGATGACCTCCGGCAAGCGGGATCTTTACCTCGCCATCCTGTCCACCCTGGCCGCCGGTGCGGCCTACGTGCCGGTGGACGCGGACGATCCGGATGAGCGCGCGGAGATGGTCTTTGGTGAGGCCGATATTGATGGCCTGTTTAGCGATGACGGCTTCCGCTTCCTGCGCGAAACCCCGCGCCACGCGGCAGAGGGCGTCGAGGCCCCGCGGCCAGAAGATACCGCGTGGATCATCTTTACCTCCGGTTCCACGGGCAAGCCGAAGGGCGTGGCCGTAAGCCACCGCTCCGCGGCCGCCTTCGTGGACGCGGAGGCCAGCCTCTTCCTCATCGATCATCCCCACGGCCCGCTTGGCCCGGAAGACCGCGTGCTGGCTGGGCTTTCCGTTGCCTTCGACGCATCCTGCGAAGAAATGTGGCTGGCCTGGGGCCACGGCGGCTGCTTGGTCCCGGCTCCGCGTTCCTTGGTGCGCTCCGGTATGGACCTTGGTCCATGGCTGATTCGCCGCGATATCACCGTCGTCTCCACGGTCCCTACCCTGGCGGGCCTGTGGCCTGCGGAGGCGCTGGATAATATCCGCCTGCTCATCGTCGGCGGCGAGGCCTGCTCCCAGGAGTTGGTGGACCGCCTGGCCACCGAGGACCGCGAGATGTGGAATACCTACGGCCCTACGGAGGCCACGGTCGTCGCCTGCGCGCAACGGATGATTCCGGGGCGCGCGGTTTCGATCGGTTTGCCGCTGAATGGGTGGGATTTGGTGGTCATCGATAAGCAGGGCCAACCCGTTGGCCTGGGCGAGACCGGCGAATTGGTCATCGGTGGCGTGGGTCTGGCCAGCTACTTGGACCCACAGAAGGATGCGGAGAAGTACGCGCCGCTCGAATCCATGGGCTGGCAGCGCGCCTACCGCACCGGCGACCACGTGCGCCTGGAAGAAGACGGCCTGTACTTTGTAGGCCGCGTGGATGACCAGGTAAAGATTGGCGGGCGCCGCATTGAGCTGGGTGAGGTCGACGCAAATGTCGCCGCGCTGGATAACGTCTACAACTCCGCCGTGGCCGTGCAAAAGACCCCCGGCGGTGAATCCGTGCTGGTGGGGTACGTCTCGCTGGAGGATGAGGCGCGCGGATTTAACCACGGCGTGGCCCACGAACGCCTGGCGGAAACCATGCCCGCGGCGCTGGTCCCGCGCATCTGCGTGATGGATGAGCTTCCGGTGCGCACCTCCGGCAAGGTGGATAAGAAGGCGCTGCCGTGGCCGCTGCCTGGCGTCGGCGTGGAATCGACCACGCTGACAGAAACCGAGAAGTGGCTGGCCGAGCTCTGGGTCGAGACCCTCGGTGTATCCGTGGAGGATGAGAACGCCGATTTCTTTGACCTCGGCGGCACCTCACTTGCCGCTGCAACGCTGGTGGGCCACATCCGCGATCGCTACCCCACCGTGGCCGTGCGCGATCTCTATGACCACCCGCGGCTAGGTTCGCTGGCAGAGCTCATCGCCGGCGCCGAACCGCGCCCAAAGGCGGAGCAACAAGCACCGCTGCGCGAGGTCACCCCCGTGGGCGCGAAGACCCGCGTGGCCCAAACTCTGCTACAGATCCCCGCCATGACGCTGGCGGCGACTACCTGGCTGGGCTGGCTCATGCTGGGCTCGACCGTGGCCTCTGCCTTGGGCGTGGAGTGGGCGCAGTCCTTCCCGTGGTGGCTGGTCATTGCGCTGGTGCTCATCTTTGCCACGCCGCTGGGGCGCATTCCCATCGGTGGCTTTGGCGCACGCCTGATTACCGCCGGCATTACGCCCGGCGATTATCCGCGCGGTGGTTCGACCCACCTGCGCATCTGGGCCGCGGAACGGTGGGCCGATGCCTCCGGATCGCGCTCTATTGCCGGTGCCACCTGGGTCAATAACTACGCCCGGGCCCTGGGCGTGAAGATGAAGCGCGGCGTAGACCTGCACTCGCTGCCACCGGTGACGGGCCTGCTCACCCTGGGCAAGCACGCCGCGGTGGAACCGGAGGTCGATCTCACCGGCTACTGGCTCGACGGCGACGTCCTCCACGTCGGCGCCATCGACATCAAGGAAGGCGCCCGCGTGGGCGCGCGCTCTACCCTGCTGCCTGGCACCGTGGTGGGCAAGTACGCCCACGTGGAGGCGGGTTCCACCGTCACCGGCCGCAAGAAAATCAAGGACGGCCAGCGCTGGTCCGGCTCACCCGCCAAGAAGGTGGGCCGCTCCAAGCACCGCTTCCCCTCCAAGCCGCCGAAGCGCCGCCCCTGGTGGGTGGCCATTTACGGTGCGACCTCTCTCTTCCTGGCCGCGCAGCCGCTCATCGCGCTGCTTATAGGCGCCATCGTGGATTTAGCACTGGTGCATTCCACCTCCGGCAACCGCTTCATCGGCGCGGTGCTTTTCGCTCCCCTTGCGGCGCTTGCAGCCTTTGCCACCTACATGCTGCAGACCTGGCTGGGCGTGCGCATCCTGTCCATCGGCATCTCACCCGGAGTGAATCCGGTGCGCTCTGCCGCCGGCTGGCGCCTGTGGGCCATCGAGCGCCTCATGGATGAGGCCCGTACGCAGCTCTTCCCGCTCTACGCCTCGCAGCTGACCCCGCGATGGCTGCGCGCTTTGGGCGCGCGCATTGGCAAGGACGTGGAGATTTCCACCGCCGTGATGATCCCCGCGCTCACGGATGTCAAAGACGGCGCGTTCCTTGCCGATGACACCATGATCGGCGGCTATGAGCTCGGCGGCGGCTGGATTCACTCCGGCGAGGCCAAGGTGGGCAAGCGCTCCTTCGTGGGCAACTCCGGAATTACCGCACCTGGGCGCAAGCTTTCCAAGAACTCGCTGGTCGCGGTGCTGTCCTCCACGCCGAAGAAGACCAAGTCCGGCGCCAACTGGTGGGGGTCCCCGCCAGAGCGCATGCGGCGCGTTACCGCGCAGATCGATGCCCCCGCTGAGTCCGCCGAGGCCCTGACCTATAACCCGGGGTTCAAGCTCAAGGCCGCCCGCGGCATCGTGGAAACCATGCGCCTGCTCGCGCTGATGTTCTCGGCCATGCTGCTCGCCGCCACCCTGGGGACGCTGTATTACCTGCTTGCCGATGTCGGCTTCCTCACCACCTGGGCCCTTTCCGGCCTCGTGCTCATGGCGATGGGCGCCATCGCCATGGCCGTGACCATCGCCGTGAAGTGGATCTGCGTGGGCAGGCATAGCGCGGCCGACCACCCGCTGTGGAGCGTATTCGTGTGGCTCAATGAGCTACAAGATACCTTCGTGGAGGTCGTCGCCGCCCCGTGGTTCTTCCAGCACACCTACGGCACAGGAGAGATCAACCTGGGCCTGCGGGGGCTGGGTGTGGACATCGGCAAGGGCGCCTGGATCGATTCCTACTGGTTCCCAGAAACCGATCTCTGCCACGTCGGCGCCGGTGCCTCCGTGGGCCCCGGTACCGTGGTGCAAACCCACCTATTCCAGGATCGCGTGATGAGCCTGGATACCGTCACCATCGAGGCCGGCTCCACGCTCGCCTCCCACTCGGTGGCGCTGCCCGCCTCGCTCATTGGTGAATCCAGCACCGTCGGCCCCGGTTCGCTGGTCATGCGCGGTGACCGCGTCCCCGCCAATGCCACCTGGCAGGGCAACCCCATCGAGCCGTGGGGATAACCTACGCAAACACCAAACCCCGGCTTTAGACCGACCACCACAAAGTCAATCTAAAGCCGGGGTTCTGTAAGCAAAAGACCCCTCCTCAGCCAAGCCGCTGAACGGTTGACCACCACGAGAAGGGGAATACTATACCGAGTATAATCGGACGCGGCCCCTCAATCAAAAATATTTTTAAAGAGCCCTTAAGTTGGTAGCCATGAGTAGTAAACGGATTAAAAAAGAGTGGTTATCAGAAAACAGGTTGGAGCCCTACCTAACAAAAACTGGTGGATCCACAGATAAGGCTTTTGAGCTTTACGAACTCGATCGCCACCTTAGTGCTTCCCTTTTTCACGAGATAGCCTTCATCGAAGTAGCATTACGTAACTCAGTTTCTGGATATCTCAGCACCGAATACGGAGATGATTGGTATTGCAAGCTCGAGATGGGGTTCGATAAACGGGTTCGAGACAATATCACAGAAGCATGGAATAGCCTGCCAAAAGACTTCACCAAGAATACCGAACGAAGCAGAAGGCTGGGAGGAAGGGTCATTGCTGCTTCCATGTTTAGAACTTGGACAAATATCCTCGATAAAGGAGGCTCCACGGGCTTACCAGTCCCTTTTAACAATGCTGATCACGACAGAATTTGGTCCCGGCAAGCTTTAATTTCTGTCTTCCCAGGTGCGAATTCAGTAGCTCGGAAGAAAGATCCAGAATATTCCACTCACGGTCTGACCCGTAAGTGGGTTCATTCCAAAATCCTCGAGATAAAGAAAATTAGAAATAGGGTTGCGCATCACGAGTCTGTAGTCCTTCGCGGCATCCCTGTCACGGGCACAGATACTCGATTACGGCCTAGAGAATGCCACGAGGCCTGCCACGATGTAGCAGCGATGTTGGACCGTGATTTAGCCTCTTACCTCACGGAAAACCTGCCCACAACAGCAATTCTCACCGAGTTGGACACCTTCTACGCAGGTCTAAATAATTCAAACAAATCATAAATGACCCACCTTCCCCAGGCCGCTAAAGCCTAAGTACCAACCCAACGGCAGGGAAAGCAGGTCATTGTGTGCCGAGCCTATTGAACCCGAGACACGCTATCTTCTACACGTGGCGACCCAGCCAGTCCACCACCTTGTCGAGAGCTTGGTCAGCGGCTGGCTCGTTGAAGACCTCGTGCTTCTGGCCCTCCCAGTTGACGTATTCCACGTCATCAGAGGTAATGGAGTTGTACCAGTCCTGGGAGAAGTACGGCGGAACGATGCCGTCCTTGGTCCCGTGCATGATAAGCGTCGGCGCGCTGAACAGGTCCGCGTTCACAGCATCGTAGGTTGCGATAGCACCCAGCTGCAGCGCGGTACCAGCGCTGGTCTTTTGCGCGATGAGCGGGCTCGTAGCGTACTCATCCTTCACGGCCTGGCTGGTGGAAATGCCCTCCGTGAACGGGTTGGACAGCATGATCTTCTTGGTGAACTCCGGCGACTGCGCACCAATGTAGGTGCGGTGGGGAATCAGGTTCTGCACGTAGTTAGCGTTGAAGCTGGTAATATCCGCCAACGGCAGGCGCTCGAACAGGGTGGGGTCGAGCTGCTTTTGCACCTCAGAGATCTCGTCCGGCGTGATGGTCTCGCCCGTTGCCTTCTTACCGGACAGGTTCAACGGTGCACCACCACCATTGGTGATGATGCCGTCCACCTTGCCAGGCTCACGAATGCCGTATGCCTGGACGGTCAGCGCGCCCATGGAGTGGCCCAGAAGGAAGGTCTTTACATCGGGGTGCTCACCCTTGGCCATGTCGACGACGCGGTCGAAGTCATTGAGGATGTACTGGAAGTTATCGATGTGTCCCAGCGGCGTGCTGCCGGAGGCAGACTTGCCGTGTCCCCGGTGGTCCAGGCGGTAGACGTTGTAGCCAGCGTCCAACAGGCGCTTGGCCACATAGTCATAGCGGCCAGAGTGCTCAGAAACGCCGTGTGCCAACACAACGTTGCCGCGTGGGTTTTCTACCAGCTGCTTGCGGTAGTAAATCTTCACGCCTTCGCCGTCGTGGCTATCGAAGTAGCCGTCTTCGTCGGCGATCTGCTTATCAGAAACGGTGGAGCGACCGAGCACGTCGGTCTTATCTGCCGTTGCTTCTGCTACTGGCTGGCCGCCTTCTGCAAAGGCGGTAGCGGTGAGCGTTCCCGATACTGCGATGGGCGCCATGGATACAGCGGTTGCGGTAGCCAGAACGCACAGTTTCTTCCTCATCATGTACGTACTCCTTTTAGTGGTTTGCATCACACATATTGACAGGATGACTTTTAGGTCACTTTGATAATAGTTTCCTGGGGGACGTAATTCAAATATTTTTTATTTATGGCTGTCCGCTTTTTAAGAAATAGCTGTGAGAATTATCAGGCACCCTCACGCTGCCGCCATAAAGAAGGCTGAGCCTCCTCAGCGGCCTTAGACATAGCAAAGCGGGAAGACCGATCTCTTCGATCTTCCCGCTCAACGGCGCTAGGGATTAACGCTACTAATCACCAATCTGGTCACGGCCGCGCTTGACGATGTTCCCGTCAGGCTCACCCACCACGTCATAATCTTTATTGGTGTATTCAAACTTGGACAAGACATACCGCATCGCATTGACGCGGGCGCGCTTCTTGTCATTGGATTTGATGGTGATCCACGGCGATTCCTCAGTATCCGTATAACGGAACTGCTCTTCCTTCGCGCGCGTGTAATCATCCCACTTATCCAGAGAAGCCAGGTCCATCGGTGAAAGCTTCCACTGACGCACCGGGTCAATCTGGCGGATAGCAAAGCGCGTGCGCTGTTCCTTCCGAGTAACGGAGAACCACAGCTTGGTCAGAGAAATACCCGATCCCAGGATCATGTTTTCTAACATGGGCACCTCGCGCAGGAACTCCGCGTGCTGGGACTCGGTACAAAAGCCCATCACTCGTTCAACGCCGGAGCGATTGTACCACGAGCGGTCAAAGAAGACGATTTCGCCTGCAGCCGGGAAATGCTCGATATAGCGCTGGAAATACCAAGACGTGGACTCACGTGGGGATGGCTTTTCCAATGCAACGGTTCGCGCACCACGCGGATTCAAGTGCTCGTTGAAACGCTTGATGGTTCCACCCTTACCGGCAGCATCGCGGCCCTCAAATAAAATGATGTGACGCTGGCCAGTTTCCTTGGTCCAGTTCTGCCACTTCAATAGCTCAATTTGCAGTGCACGCTTAATGGACTCGTATTCATTGCGAGTCATACGCTCTTCATAAGGGTAATTCTCGCGCCACGTCTGCACCGGAGAGCCATCCGGCATGATCAACGACGGATCATCCTCATCCGCTCCATCAACGACGAAGCCGTCGGTTTTTGCAAGGTCAATCTCAGGAAGGTCGTCGTCTTTAATATCAGCCATGCACTTAGTGTAACCCGAATGTAGACTTTCAGCGCGGCAACTTTTCCCAGCTATAGCCACTAAATAAAGAAAACGAAGTGTGAGGTAATTTGACTATTGTTCTTAGACGTTTGCCTTGATCCTCGTGCCTGCCCTCGGAAAGTGGACACACTGAGGGTTAGCTGTGCTGCCATCGTCAGTGTAGCTGAAGTCTCGGCTTCAAGGACACTAGGAGCCACAGGATTGCACCAGGAGTGCCGCCGGCACGTGTTATAGCGCATGCTCCACCGGAAGACTTCCTGGCTGAAGTGTCCAGATTTGCTCGGTTTGAGTAGATGGGAAAATCTGGAATAGAGAGTGTCTGATGGTTTGTGTGTGGGAACCCAACCCGCATAAGGAGATGAACCAGAATGACTACTATGGCGAGAC